>NZ_JBXUHX010000025.1:0-62233 GCF_058148845.1 Pantoea sp. RCC30.1
ACGGGGGCTATCGCCGCAGAAAAGGCGGGCAGCAGTGGCTGAAACGCGATCAGCGAGCAGATGAGATAGCTCAGCAGACGACGCGACAGTGAAAGCTTTAATTGATCATCCATAATCGGTGCCTTTTTTTAAAAAACGAGTCCAACACGCGCGTAAACGCTGAGGCGATCAGGCGCAAGATAATTGGGATAGCTGACAGGGATACCCAGCGACAGCTGGGTAGAGACGTGCGCGTTCCGGGTGCCAAGCCCCAGCGAACTGCCCCACAGCGTGCCAGCTGCATAGCGATCCTGTTTGTCGCTCTGCAACCAGCCACCATCCAGTGCCAGCGTGGTACTGACCACGCCAATGGCTGGCAGGGTAAACAGCGTGTAATTGAGTTCGTTGCGCAGGTAGCCGCCAACATCGCCGGAAAGGTATTGTTCTTTGTAACCGCGAACCGAGCTCTCACCCCCTATCGTCAGGCGTTCGCTGCCATACAGACGATCGGGCGACCACTGGGCGTAAAAGCTGCTGAGCCACCACATTTTCTGAGTAACCGGCCGCTGATAGCTGCTGCTGACACTCCATTTGCGGAATTCAGCTTTGGGCAAATCGTCGCTTTTACCGCTGTCGCTTTCTGCATCGAACCACGGCATCCCACGGCTCAGCATCGGGTTAAGCGTGGCAACCCCGCCTGCGACTTTTTGCGTATGGTTAAAGCCGATCTGCAGACTGGTCAGTTTGCGGCTGCTGCTTTGAAGCAGCGTCTGGTTCAGCCAGTTATGGCTGACGTAATGGTTCAGCCCAACCTGAACGCCGGTTTTGATTTCCCCGTTGCGGAATAGCACCCACGAGCCGCTGAGGCGGTTAGAGATGTTATCGCCGAAGCTATACCAGTCGAAATTATTGGCGTTAAAGCGGCTGTGATAGTTGCTCCAGCTATAGCTGTAATCCAGCAGCCCATAGCCATAAGGCACGCTGACGCCGGCCTGGAAATTTTGCGCATCGCGCCAGTCGCTGAAAGCGCTGCTGCGACCACCGCTGATAAACCAGCGATCGGCAACACCCAGCAGGTCGTTACCCACCAGCGAGGCAGAAAGCTGACCAATGCCGGTGCTTCGCTGGCCGCTGTTGTCCATATTCAGCCCCAGCGTCAGAGGAAATTCAGGTTTGCTGGTCAGATTGACAATGGAATAACCCGGCTTAGCCGACGGGATGATTTCAATCTGAACCGGTGTGGTACGGAGCCGGTTTATCTGCTCCATACCCTGTTCAATATCGCGTAAATTTAAAATGCGACCGGCACCGGTTGGGAATGCCATGTTCAACTGACGTGAACTGGCTCCCTGCAAACGAATCTCTTCCAGCCTTCCCTCCAGCACGGTGATAATCAAAACGCCGTGAGAGAGGTTCTGTTCTGTCAGGAAAGCGCGGCTGGTGATATATCCACGCTGGACATACCATTCTGAAATGGCGCGTACCAGCTGATTAATACGATCCAGACTGAGGCACTGATTGCTATAAGGCGCGACGAGTTTCGCCTGCTTATCCGGCGTGATTAACGTCGCCTGTTGCAGGATAATCTGGCGAATATCAAAACAGGGACCGCTGACGGGCGCTACCCCGGTTTTTTGCAGCTCAACCTGATGCGCCTGCGTTAAGGCGTCACGCTGCTGCTGATCCTGTTGCAACCGTTGCTGCTGCTGATTTTGAATAGCGTCAAGGTCGCCCGGTGTGACTGGCGCAGCCATGACATTACTGATAAACAAACTGGCTCCGAAAACCAGCCACTTCCCTGTTTCAGGCATTCTCATCGAAGGATTAACAACGCTTATTGTAAGTTTTGTGTAAGCACAGGCGCGCAGATTACCACCTTAACAATCGGAAGTTCCTTATTGACTTGAAATAACAATTCTCTTTTAAAAAAAGTGAAATTAGCGGTGATAAAAATTTTTCTAAGCCAAATTTACAACTGCCTGGCCACTTTCTTTACATAGGGGATTTTAGGAGTGTTAAGGAAATGAATTTAAAAACAGGCAGTTGTAAATAATTATCCGCGCAGGATTACTCATTCATATAACAACGTTGAGGTAGTAAGCGGGATATAAATCGATGAAGTGACTGTTTTTAGTCGCAAGGCCTGGAGACTAAAAAGATGCACACCTCCAAACCCCAGACGCAAAAAGGCCCGCAAATTAGCGGGCCTTTTAACCAGACAAAACACAACAACCATTATTTTTCATGGTAGCGATGCACTGCCGGATAATATTCCAGTCCATACAGCTGACTCAGCGGCAGCAGCAGTTCCACGTTAATGTCATGGCTATGCGCATCACCCGCAGGGCCGTTCAGCAGCTGTTCAAACCAGGCTATCAGTTTCTGTTTCATCTCAGGCTCTCCGCATCAGTTGATGCCCTGAGTAAACCCGCTTACACGCCCGATCTGAACCAAAAATATCTGCGCTGCTTATATCAGAAATGGCATATCGCGCCCTGCCGCTTGATTTGCTACCGCTAAACACCGCTTCCCAGAGGCTGTTTACTGCGTTATCAGCGTCACCCAGTTCGCGCCTTTACCGGCTGGCGCTTCAGCGACCCGTTTGAGTTCACCGCTGGCGGAATCGATAGCGTAGCTGCCAATCACCGCACTCTTCTCTCCGCTGACAATCAGCCATTTTCCCTGCGCATCAATAGCAATACTGCGCGGCTGTTTTTCAACTGGCCAGCTGCCGATGAGTGTTAACTCACCCGACTGTTTATCAACCCGGTAGCCGCTGACGGTGCTGGAGGTGCGCTCAGTTAAGTAAATAAACTGCCCATCCGGCGTGATTTTGATGTCCGCCGCCCAGATGCGCGGCGTCGGATCGCTGTAGCCCGCCGGGCGCTGCTCACCATGTTGCAGGTTATATTTCTTCGCCACCGCATTCGGCCAGCGTTTCAGCTCCGTCAGCGAGCCATCTGCCGCGCGCCGGAACTGCGTGATGGTGCCGCTCATCTCCGCGAGGTTATAGAGAAAACGATTATCCGGCGAGATCACCGAATGCCGCGCACCGCTGTTCTTCTCGCCCTGAACAAAACCGTTCCCCAGCGGCGTAATGGCCCCGTCACTGGCAAAGGTATATTGCAGCACCCGATCCGCGCCAAGGTTGCCGACGTAGAGTGAATGATTGCTGACGTCGGTAATCACCGAATGGGCATGTGGCCCGGTTTTCACCTCGCCCGTGACCTGCGCGGTCACAATCCCTTTATCATCAATCCGGTTGCTGGTGACGATATCACTGTCATAGGAGGCGGCCAGCAGATAGCGCCCACTCCTGTCGGTGGTGATCCACGGAAAGCTGGCCGCGACCGGCGTTACCGCCATTTTCTGCAAATCACCGTGCGGGCCGGTGACACGCCAGCTGATGATCGAATAAGGCGGACTGCGCAGCGCGCCATAGAGATGTTTACCATCCGGGCTGGCTGCCAGCGGCATGATTTTTTTTCCGGCAGGCGTATCGCCCCGCCATTGCAGGCTGCCGTTCGCCTCACTGAGCTGATAGCGTGAAACGGTGCCGGATTCAGCATTAGACACATAGACAAAGGTTGTCGCCCACAGCGGGCAGCTACACAGCAGCGGCAGGAGTGCCAGCGCCGTTTTGAGACGGATCATAGGGTCACCTTGATAAGTAGTGTCTGCGTCAGTGCGCAGCAGGCATTACGCTAACCCTGTCCGATGAGGCTGGCTTTGTGCAACTGACTGAATTTATGACCGGAAGTCTGGAGATGTGACGGAGATGTTATTTTTTTGGGGCGGGAATGAGATTTAACGCCTTCCCCCAGGATCAGGGAAGGCGTAAGCAGTATGTTAACCGGTTTTGGCGATCATTTTCCGATAGCGGTTAAGCCATTTGCCGCTGTTGAGACGCCACCAGAAGAAGATGCCTCGCACCGTCCAGTCGAGGAACATCCCCAGCCAGACGCCGGTGACGCCCATCCCCAGCATAATGCCGAGCACGTAACCGACCACCACGCGCGCACACCACATGCTGAACATCGAAACATACATGGTGTAACGCGCGTCGCGTGCGCCCTTGAGGCCGGCGGGAAGCACCCAGGATGCGGCCCACAGTGGCATAAACAGCGCGTTAAGCCAGAGCAGATGCTTCGTCACGTTAATGACCTCCGGATCGCTGGTATAGAAGCGCGCCAGCAACCCGGCCAGTGGCACTGTCAGCAGCGCTATCGCGCTCAGACACAAGGTCGCCAGCCAGAAGACATGCCGCACCTGACGCTCCGCCTGAAACACCTGATTTCTGCCCAGACGGGTGCCGGTAATAATAGTAGATGCGGAACCCAGCGCATTGCCCGGCAGGTTAATCAGCGACGCAACCGAGAAAGCGATAAAGTTACCCGCAATCTCACTGGTGCCCATCCCGGCAACAAACACCTGGGTCAGCAGTTTACCGCCGTTGAACAGCACCGACTCGATACTGGCAGGCACGCCTATCCCTAACACTTCCATCAGAATGCTGCTGTTCCAGCGCCGGAAATAGCTCGACAGCGTGATTTTCAGCGAGGCGTTAAAGCCGATCATCAGCACGTAAATCACCGCAATCGCCCCGATGTACCGGGTGATGGTCAGTCCAAGTCCGGCACCGATAAACCCTAAACCCTCCCACGAGAAGCAGCCATAAATCAGCACGCTACTGATGATGATGTTGAGGATGTTCATGCCGCCGTTAATCAGCATCGGAATCTTAGTGTTGCCTGCACCGCGCAGCGCCCCGCTACCAATCAGCGTGATGGCGGCAGCCGGATAGCTCCAGGCAGAGGTCTGCAGATAGCTCAGCGCCAGCGCTTTAACTTTAGGATCGGCGGCACCGGCTATCGCATCGACGATAAGATGGCCCCAGAACTCAATGGCGATCACCAGCACAAAGGCGAGTATCGTCATCATGGCCAGCGACTGACGCGTGGCGGCGCGAGCGCGCTTGCCGTTACGTTTTGCCAGGCTGAACGCCACCACCACCGTGGTACCGAGATCGATGGCAGCAAAGAACGAGATGATCACCATGTTGAAGCTGTCGGCCAGACCGACGCCCGCCATCGCCTCTTTACCCAGCCAGCTGACCAGGAAGGTGCTCAGTACGCCCATCAACAGCACACAGGCGTTCTCGAAGAAGATAGGCACTGCTAATGGCGATATTTCACGCCAGTAGAGCGTGCGATACGAGCGGCGTTTCGGGTACCACGCCGTGCGCTTAATCGCCTGCATCACTGCTACGCCAGGATTTTGCAAAGGATTACCAAATCAGAAGAGACTGGACAGGAGATCTAATGATGATAGGGGGCAGAGAAATATGCAAAGTCTTTCCGGTGCAAATTAATCATGGTTACAAACTTTTTAATCCCGTTACGGCACAATCTGCCTCACTGCCCCGCCCGCTGTAGCAAACCTGATTATTTCCGTGACGTTATGATCGGATGTTAATGCTTTGCTGCTGCCTGCTTTGCCACTCTCTGGTCATCTGAATCGCATCTGAATGTAGCGATTTATCTTCTGAAATAGTAAAGATTCTCTTAATTAATTTCACTGCGCCGGATTCTCTCCCGAATCCGCATTGCTCAGATTCTCCGCGTCGTTAGTGCAAAAAAAAGGCGATCACAGATTCTTCACCAATCTCTGCAACAAACCCGCTAAGCTTGGGGCAAATTGCGGAAAAAAATGGAAGGAGAAACCATGCCGACACTACGGAAAAACCTGACCAGCCAGCAGGCGCTGGATCAACTTGAACGCCTGTACGACGGTGCCATTGATGCGCTGCGCGCGGCGATCAAAGCTTTTACCGAAAACGGCACACTGCCCGACGAGGCCGATCGCGCAAAGGGACTGTTTGTCTACCCGGAGCTACGCATCACCTGGCACGGCGAGGGTCCACAGCAGAACCGCACGCGAGCCTGGGGACGCTTCACCCACACCGGCAGCTACAGCACCACGGTTACCCGTCCGGCGTTGCTGCGTCACTACATTTCGGAACAGCTTCAGATGCTGGAGAAGGAATATCAGCTGGAGATCGACGTGGGGCCGTCCAGCCAGGAGATCCCCTATCCTTACGTGATTGACGGCTCCGATCTGTCGCTGGATCGCACCATGAGCGCGGGTATTGCGCGCCACTTCCCGACCACCGAACTGTCGCAGATTGGCGATGAGACCGCCGACGGCCTGTTCCACGCCGATGCCAAATTCCCACTGTCACACTTTGACGCGCTGCGTACCGACTTCTCGCTGGCCCGCCTGCGTCACTACACCGGCACCAGCATAGAGCACTTCCAGCCGTTTGTGCTGTTCACCAACTACACCCGTTATGTTGATGAGTTTGTGCGCTGGGCGATCGAGCAGGTGCGCGATCCCAGCACCCCTTACGACAGCCTTGCCTGCGCCGGTGATGTGGTGCTGACCGCCAACACCGCCGACAGCGAATCGATGCTGTCTGACCTGGCGTGGAAGAAGCACCAGATGCCGGCCTGGCATCTCACTTCGCCGAATCGTCGCGGTATTACGCTGATTAATATCGGTGTCGGCCCGTCGAATGCTAAAACCATCTGCGATCATCTGGCGGTGATGCGCCCCCACGCCTGGCTGATGATTGGTCACTGTGGCGGTCTGCGTGAGAGCCAGCGGATTGGTGATTACGTGCTGGCCCATGCTTATCTCCGTGACGATCATGTGCTCGACAGCGTGCTCCCGCCAGACATCCCGGTGCCAAGCATTGCCGAAGTGCAGCGCGCGCTCTACGACGCCACAAAAGCCGTGAGCGGCATGCCAGGCGAAGAGGTCAAACAACGGCTACGTACCGGTACTGTGGTGACCACGGACGACCGTAACTGGGAGTTACGCTACTCCGCGTCGGCCCTGCGCTTTAACCTGAGTCGCGCAGTCGCGGTCGATATGGAGAGCGCCACCATTGCCGCGCAGGGTTATCGCTTCCGTGTGCCCTACGGCACGCTGCTGTGCGTTTCAGACAAGCCGCTGCACGGCGAGATCAAGCTGCCGGGTCAGGCGAACCGCTTCTATGAGGGGGCGATTTCAGAGCATCTGCAGATTGGTATCCACGCGGTTGAGCTGCTGCGCGCCGAAGGCGATAAGCTGCATTCACGGAAGCTGCGGACCTTTAATGAGCCGCCTTTCAGATAAGCATGAACAGAACGGGTGCTGCCATTTGGCAGCACCCGTCTCAGGTTGTGTTAAATAGATTCAAAGCACATAGCCTGTGATGTTGAACACTATTTGATCAGAAATTATAAAGGTCAATCTTCATCCCTCACCAAAGAGCCAAAACTCATTTAGGTGTCGGTATTACACTTTAAAGGTTTCAACAATCAGCCTGAGAGACTGCGCTTGCTCAGAGAGAGACTGAGAAGCACTTGATGACTCTTCGACCAGAGCAGAGTTATTTTGCGTCACCCCATCCATCTGACTAACTGCAATGCTCACCTGAGAAATCCCCTGCATCTGTTCAGCCGACGACAGCGCAATAGCGTCCATTGATTCAGCCAGTTCATCCACCAGATGCACGACCTTGAGAATACTCAAACCCGTATCACTGGCAACAGTGACACCGCACTCCACCTGTCCGACAGCCTGTTCTATTAATGTTTTAATATCTTTAGCAGCAGTCGCACTCCGTTGTGCAAGCGTTCTGACTTCAGACGCGACGACAGCAAAGCCCCTTCCTGTCTCTCCCGCTCGCGCCGCTTCAACGGCTGCGTTCAGGGCAAGAATATTTGTCTGGAAGGCGATACTTTCAATGACGGCAGTGATATCTCTGACTTTAGAAGCGCTCTTAGAAATATCACTCATCGTATCTGACATCAGTTTGACGTCCGTTTCACCCCTTTTGGCAATTGAGGCGGTATCTCTTGCTGAGTTGGCTGTTTCCCTGGCTGTTTTGCTGTTATTTTGAACAGTAGCGGTTAGCTGTTCCATACTCGCAGCCGTTTCCTGCAATGCAGCGGCCTGCTGCTCAGTGCGGGATGCAAGCTCATTATTACCTTCAGAAATCTCATTCGCAGAAAGGGCGACTGAAGAAGAGCCTGATTTAATCTCTGAAACGATATCCCGTAACCGAACCTGCATACTGTTTAAAGAGGCCATGAGACTGAGAGTGTCATTTTTCTTCAGCATAACCGGTGTGGTCAGATCTCCATTGGTGATCGCATAAGCAAGCTTCCGCGCTGTACTCGGCTCATCGCCAAGCTCGCTCATGAGTTTACGAATAAGATAGACGCTGGTGCCTGTGCCGAACAAAATAGCCGCAACTAAAAGCGTCACCAGGATGATGTAGGCTCTTTCGGTATTTTTCGCGTTTTGATTCACTGAGTCATCCGACTGCTTTGCCAGGATTTCACTCATAAGAGAAAGACCTTCAAGCAACGGAACCTGAGCGGGTCTGACTTTTTCCAACAGATACTTAACGGTGATTTCACTGTTTTTAGCCAGTGCCAGCGGAACGGTGTTACTGAAGGCGTCCAGGGCATTTTTCTCGCTGTCACTGATCTTCTCAAAGGCTTTATATTCGGCAGTATCACCAGATTGGCTGATCATCGTTTTCAGTTGATCCCTGCTGGATGCAAATTTAGCCTTTAGTTTAACCAGGCGATCAGACTGCTCCTGGATAAGAGTCTGATCTGAAAATAGTGATAAATTCCTTACGGTTATCGCCATATCGCGCTGGGCCAGAGTGAGCTCATTGATTAATTTATTTTTTTTCATATCCCCCTGAACAACAGACTCAAGTGTACTTTTAGCCTGATATAAAGAGTGAATAGCGACAACGATGCATATGGAAAAAAAGATTATTAACGTACCAAATCCAGAGCCGAGGCGTGTTGATATTTTCATTATAGTTCCTTGAAAGGGGTGGCGATATAGTTCTATCGGCATATATGCTTTTTACTTCAGTAAATATTTATTGCATAAGTAATGTTGGACAGAATTAATTTCCACCTTTAAAACGCCACAATAAATCATAAATTTTTCAGGCATATCAGATTTACCAGAGACCGCTACTTTTTGTATTAAAAATCATCCAATATCTTATGTTTTACATTACCTGAACTTGTGATTGCGTTACCCTCCACGTTTTGATACCCATGGTGCGTATCATAAAAGTTTCATTAAACTGTTGCAGGCACCGTCAATAAAGCGACTAAAATCTGGATGTTCTGCCCGCGCATAAAAACCCCAAAATAATATTAATGACAATTTCATCTTCAATCTTTTATTATATCTTCAACAGCAGACCAAACTCTGTGATACACACATAACGTAAAATTACAAATAACCTCAGAAATAGTTTGATTTAAAATAGAAAAAACCGGACAAAAGGTTACGTTTTTTCATGTTATCTTAGGTCTGTAAGTGATGATTTCATGCTGACGCTAACCGTCATTCAACCCTCTCAAACCGGCTTTCTTTTTTCATCAGCGCCTGCACTATCATTCGTAATCGAAGTCACAAATTTCCCGATTGCCGGAGAGGTATCACGATACCGGGTTGCGAGCAGGACGGCAGTATTGAGTCTCTGGCCTTCGACAGGTAAGAGAACGACCCTGCTATGCAAATCATTTCGCAGAGAATCAGGAACAATCGAGATGCCAAAACCGGCACTTACCATCGGTATGATAGACTCGATCTGAAGTGCATACTGCCCGCGAATGAGCGTAAAGCCTGCCTGATGACAGGCAGCCATAAGGATATCGAACATTGTCCCAATGTTGTTTCTCTCGCAGAGAACAAAAGGCTCCGTGGCGAGCATCTCCAGTGAAATAGCGCCGCCAGAAATAGCAAGCCGATGATTTATCGGCAATACAACAGCCAAAGACTCCTGCACAATCGGTGTAAGCTCTACGCCATCCAGCGTATCCGTTAGCGGACTAATGAATGCAGCGTCCACACTTCCCTCAAGGAGTTTCCTGATAAGGTCAGGCGTATGCCCGCGAGAACGGACTTCAGCAGTAGTTCAGTATGAGTACGCGTAAACTGGCAAAGGCGTGCGGTAATACCCCGTTTGAAATAGGTTCCGCCTGCAAATCCTAAATTTATTTCGTTGCTTTCACCTCGCCTGAAGCATTGTACTTCATTCAATACATCATCAACATTGGCCAGAATATATCGTGCATGCTTAAGTAATACCCTCCCCCCTTCAGCATGATGTTCAGGTTTCACCGCCTGGCTTATAATTTATCGGCAATTTTCCTGGTAAGAACAGTTATGTAATTAATGTCATTTTGGGCGCCGGAAAGCCCTGGCACACTGTTAAAAGCATTTTCAGTGCTGAAACAGAACTCATAACCTGGATACCCTTGATTTTATTAATTTAAATAAATTGCTGCCTTAAAAAAATTAATCCATAAAATTATTCCGTAAAATCACCACCTTTTTTTTACAAAAACATGATGGGAAAACATCATTCTAATCAGCTGCACGCCGTGGTAATTGCAGTTAAGCAGACCTCGTTGATAAATCGAGAACTCAGGCACCTCACTGGTGAAGACATTGCACTGCAATGGCGTTTGTAGCAGGTGCGTTTATTACAAAACCTTCCCTCATAAGTGGATGAAACCTTTCCATCGTCAGCGGGTCCTGATGTCAGTAGAATTGCTGATTAATCATTTTCGTTGTCTGCCGTTATTTTTATTTAAGCCGCCGGGCGCTAATGGCTGGTGAACATTTTGTTCAATCAGAAAAGAAGTCAGTCGGGTTAATTCACTGAGCAGAGGGAGGTTGAGGTCTGCAGGGTGGTGCTCCTGGGCGGAGTCTGAAATGTACTGACATCTTAAAAATTTGATGTCTGTCAGGTTTAATGTGGTGCGGTTGCGCTTATTTTTTTCTGAAAGGTAGCCGATAACTTCAATATCCTTCACCAGGGATATTTAATGACCACTACATTTCCGCCATATGCATTCTATTGCAACCCTTAGCAAGGTATCAGACACCGCCTGCCTGCCCCATCGCCTGGCGAACGAAACCTGCTCATAGCAACGAAACCAGTCCAGTCCTTCCCCGCTTTCAGCGGCCTGCATCCCCGAACCGGGCAACAATCCCACCGGCAGGGGTTCCCCCGAGGCGTCCGAAGCGCTGAGGAACAACCGGAGGCCAGGATGAGCCGACAGGACGTCGGCGAAAGGACGGCGCGAGCCAGGGATGGCGAGTCCGGACGGTCCGTCGGCCGCAGGGCGTGACGAAGGGACCCCGCGCAGCGGGGCGCGCAGGCAGCCGGCGCCGGGATTGTTAAGGGGCGGGCGTCCGCCCCTTGACGCGTCCGCCTGCACGGGCGATCTGAAACTCCCCACCGCCTGGCGGGCGTAACCTTCTCAGCGCCAGCCCGCTGCAAAGCGTAACCCGCTCAGCGCCAGCCCGCTGTAAAGCGAAACCAACCCTGCCGCCAGGCAACAACTAAGCACTCAACCATCCCAGCTTAATCACAAACAGAATCGACAGAATCACCAGCGCCGCATTCACCTCTTTCACACGACCGCTCAGCAGTTTCACCAGCGTCCAGGTAATAAAACCAAACGCGATGCCGTTAGCGATCGAATAAGTCAGCGGCATGGTCAGCGCAGTCACGGTGACCGGCGCAGCGGTAGTGATATCTGTCCAGTCAATATCAGCAAGACCGGATGCCATCAGCACGGCCACAAACAGCAGCGCAGGCGCAGTGGCATAAACCGGCACGCTGGAGGCCAGCGGCGAGAAAAACAGCGCCAGCAGGAATAGCACACCCACCACAATCGCGGTCAGTCCGGTACGTCCACCCGCACTCACGCCCGCCGCGGACTCGACATAACTGGTCGTGGTCGAGGTGCCGAGCAGTGAACCAAACAGCGCAGCCGCACTGTCGGCAATCAGCGCACGGCCCATCTTCGGCACGTTGCCCTGCTCATCCGCCAGACCAGCGCGTTTGGTCACGCCCAGCAGTGTGCCGGTGTTATCAAACACATCAACAAACAGGAAGGCAAAAATCACGCTGATCAGGCCTACGTTAAATGCCCCGGCGATATCCAGCTGCAAGAAGGTAGGTGCAATCGACGGCGGCGCAGAGAAGACGCCGGCAAACGGCGACAGGCCAATGCCCATGGAGATAAAAGTCACCAGCAGAATGCCGATCAGCACCGCGCCGGTTACGCGACGCGCTTCCAGTACGACGATCACCACAAAGCCGAGCATCGCCAGCAGCGGACCCGGTTTGGTCAGATCGCCAATACCCACCAGCGTCGCCGGGTTATCAACCACGATGCCCGCCCCTTCCAGCGCAATAATCGCCAGGAACAGCCCGATACCGGCACCAATTCCGGCGCGCAACGGCAGCGGGATACTGGCAATAATCCACTCACGGATCTTAAACAGCGACATCGCGAAGAAAATCACCGCCGAGAGAAACACCGCGCCCAGCGCAATCTGCCACGTGTAGCCCATGTGCAGCACAACGGTGTAGGTGAAGAAAGCATTCAGCCCCATGCCTGGTGCCAGCGCAATCGGGTAGTTAGCAATCAGTCCCATCAGCACGCAGCCAATCGCCGCCGCCAGACAGGTGGCGACAAACACCGCGCCCTTGTCCATGCCGGTAGCGCCCAGAATGCTCGGGTTCACAAACAGAATATAAGCCATCGCCAGGAAGGTCGTGATCCCGGCGATAATCTCGGTACGAACCGTGGTGTTATGCGCTTTGAGTTTGAATAGTTTTTCTAACATCATCATCTCTCGATACAGGAGACATCAGTCTCTCTTGCCAAAGGGGTTTGCATGCTGATTTATTCTGTTTAGGGACATGGATACCAGCCGCTGCATACTTGCGTGCCAGAACCGCCTGAAATCCCTGACTGACCCACTGCCCAAAGCAATTGCCATGCCATCTACCGACGCAATCGATTACCTGGCAGCGCTGGACACGCCTAAGAACATTCCGAACCAAAACGAGGCGCGATTATGGTGCAATGCACCGATCCCGCGCAATCGTTTTCCTGCGGCACGCGGGCAACGCCCAAAAACTCTGCGCCAGCGCACGCTTCAGCAATCTCACAGGCGAAGCTGGTCACGTTTCAGCACGCTGCCTCAGCAACCTTTTATGGCCTGTGTAGACTCCAGAATTAACTCTTTCGTAACATTGAGGCCGCGCCATGAAGCCAGCGATTTTGGTGGTGGATGATGATCCTGCTGTCTGCGACGTCCTGCAGGATGCGTTAAGTGAACATCTGTTAACGGTTTACAGCTGTCATCAGGGACGCGAGGCGCTATCGATGCTCAGCGAACACCCGGAAATCTCGCTGGTGATGCTGGATATGATGCTGCCCGATACCAACGGGTTACTGGTGTTGCAGCAGCTTCAGCGGCAGCGACCGGACGTGCTGGTGATTATGCTGACCGGGATGGGTTCGGAGGCGGAGATGGTGGTGGGTCTGGAGATGGGCGCAGACGACTACATCGCCAAACCCTTTAATCCCCGCGTGGTAGTGGCGCGCGCCCGGGCGGCCCTGCGTCGCAGTGGACGCATTGCACAGCCCGATTCTGAACAGGAGGCCTGGCGCTTTAGCGGCTGGCAACTGGACGATGGCCGCTGCCAGCTGTTTAATCCGCAGCGCGAGCTGGTGCCGCTGACGCAGGGGGAATATAGCCTGCTCCGCGCGCTGGTGCGCCATGCCCGCAAAGTACTCACCCGCGATCAGCTGCTGGAGCTGACCCACAGCGAAAGCCTGGACGTGTTTGACCGCACCATCGACGTGCTGATCATGCGCCTGCGCCGCAAAATCGAAATCAATCCACATCAGCCCGACCTGATCCGCACTATTCGCGGTCTGGGCTATGTCTTTTCGGCTGACGTGATGAAACCCGAAACCGCGCCGCGCACCAGCCAGATCGCCTGAATCACCCCGCCGGGCCAGCGAACAGCGGCCCACTCTTACCCCTCGTCACTCCCGCCATATGCGCGCGGCACCAGATCCACCTGCGCTTCCCCGCTCCGGATGACAGCGAGAATCGTTTCGGCCACGCGTTCAGGGGTATGAGCGAACGCTACGCTTTGCTGCAACTGCTCAGTCGCCACGTCCTGTCCCGATTTCACCGACTGATAAAATTCCGAGGCAGTCATAAACGGATAAACAACAGAGACTGTAATCCCGGCTTCAGCCAGATCCAGCCGTGCCACACCAGAGAGCATATTCAGCCCCGCCTTGGAACTGGTGTAGGCCGCCGATCCCGCATAGGTTGCCAGCGTCGCCCCGGAACTGACGTTGATAATGCTGCCAGTGCCCTGCCGCCGCATCTGCGGGATCACCGCCTGCATCATCATCAGCGGGGCAATCAGGTTAAGGTCGAGCAGCGCCCTGAATTCCGCCGCATCAATCTCATCAATCGCCGCATACAACCCCTGCCCGGCATTGTTGATGAGCACATCAATCCGGCCAAAGCGTGCCATCCCGATTCTGACGGCATTTTCAATCTGGTCAGCCTGCGTGACATCGCAGGCTACCGCCAGCGCATTTACGGACATCTCAGCCAGGGCATCAATGCGCTGTTTGCGCCGTGCCAGTAAGATAACCCGCGCACCCGCCTGCAGCGCCGCTCGCGCCGTGGCCTCACCAATCCCCGACGATGCACCGGTAATCATGATCACTGCTTCTTCAATTCTCATTTAACGTTTTCCTGCAAAACGGTCAGGAAACGAGAATAATCTGCAGCGGGTTGCGCGGCGGCTGCAATTCTGCCTAAAATTTGCCCATTCCTGCTTTTCTCCCTTCAGGCGCGGTAACCGCCGGAGACACGTGACATGAATGGCTTTGATGCGTTAAGAGATGAAGTGCTGGCGTGCGCGGCGAATGAACTCACTGCGACGGCGATTCCGCGCGTGGATCTGTATCGCGTCAGCCAGCCGATGGCCCTGCCGCCTGAAATCTATCCGCCCTTTGTCAGCCTGATCCTGCAGGGAGAAAAAAGGCTGCAGGTGGGCGACCGCTCTATCCGCTATTCCGCCGGAGAGATGTTTACCGCCTCGTTCGACCTGCCCGCCACCGGCGAAATCACGGTTGCCAGCGAAGCTTCGCCTTATCTGGCCCTGCGTCTGACGGTCGATTTTACGGCCCTTAGCGATCTGCTGCATCAGATGCCCGTTACCGATCTTCCTGTGACGAAGAATGGCATTTCAGTCACCAGGGTGGATGATGCGCTGACGGATGCCTGGCTGCGGATGATGCGCCTGCTGGCAAAGCCGGATGAAATCGGAGTGATGGCACCGTTAGTGGAGCGCGAGATTCTTTATCGGCTACTACAGGGTCCTCAGGGCGGCGTGCTGCGTCAGGCGGCGGAAGTGAACGGGCATTTCGCGAAGATCAGAAAGGCACTGGCCTGGCTCCGCACGCACTATGCCACCGCATTTCGCATTGAGGCGCTGGCGGCGATTGCAGGCATGAGCCTGTCGGCTTTTCATCGTGGCTTCCGTGCCAGCACCGGACTTTCCCCGTTGCAGTATCAGAAACATCTGCGGCTTTACGCGGCGCGCAACGCGCTGGCGCTGCGGCCCGGTAATGTCGCTGCCGTCGCGGCGGATGTGGGTTATGAGAGTCTGACGCAATTTACCCGCGAATATGCGCGGCTGTTCGGTGAGCCGCCCGCCCGCAGCATCAGAAAACTCAGGCTGACCGGCGCTGAACCATTAGAGAGGATCGGAGCGCGTGGTTAATGCGGCCTGCCGATCTAACGACGGCGAGCCTGTATTTTCCTGAGAAGACAGCTCAGAAAAAGCCGTTCGAATAGTCATTACACAGCAGCCAGCGTGGCGCTTCATCCTCATCCAGCGGGTTGAAACGGGCCAGCGGCGTCAAAAATACATTGTCGTTTTCGTCATCATTGGGCATCGACACTTCGCCCACCAGCACGTCACCGAAGCCGTTTTCGCCCCAGAAACTGTGCCAGACGCCCGCCTGCAGCGTCACGCTTTCACCTGGAGAGAGCCGCAACTGTGTTCCGGCGGCATGGGTCTGACGCAGGCCATCCAGCGACACCGCCACCGGCGAGTCGGCCAGCCCGTCGCCGTCGCGGTTATGCAGTTCAACAATCAGGTTGCCGCCGCCACGATTGATGATGTCTTCCATCTTGCGCGGATGATAGTGCATCGGTGTCAACTGCCCTTCACGCACGTGCATAATCTTCTCGGCGTAGGGTTTGTGCCATGGCTGCCCGCCTGGCGAGCCGTTGCGCAGAGTAAACAGCGTCAGCCCGGTCTGCATAAAATCCGCCGTGCCAAAACTGGTGAGATCCCAGCCCAGCCGCAGCGCCAGAATCTCCTGCGCCACCTCACGATCCTGGGCACGCCACTGGCTCACGCCGTAATCGGCCCACGGCGGCAGATGGACATCCTGCTGCCGGAAGAACTCGCGCGTATGTTGCAGGTAGTCGTTAACCTCTGAGCGTTGCATGGTGGCCTCCTGAAAGCGGCACCCGAAGGTGCCGCATTAACGCTTATTTCACCGTCCAGCCCTGGTAGCTGCCGATATTATTACGATCGATCAGTTTCACCGGGATCAGCACCGGTTTGTCCGGTGCCGGTTTACCCTGCAGAATGTCATAGCCAATCTCGACCGCTTTGGCCGCCATGACCTGCGGGTCCTGGGCTGGTGTTGCGACAAACAGCGAATTTTTACGCTTCAGTGCCTCTTCCCCGTCTGGCGATCCATCGACGCCCACGATAAAGAACTCACTACGCTGCGCCTGTTTCGCCGCTAAATCGGCACCAATCGCTGTCGGGTCGTTGATGGCAAACACCGCATCAATTTTCGGGTTTGCCGAGAGCAGACCGGTCATGACTTCCAGTCCGCCTTCACGACTGCCTTTGGCGTTCTGGTTGGAGGAGAGCAACTTGATGTCCGGATGGGTTTTCAGCTCGTTCATACAGCCTTCAACACGGTTCTGCACGGCTGAGACTGGCGGTCCGTTGATGATCACCACGTTGCCTTTGTTCTTCAGGCGGTCAGAAATATATTTACAGGCCATCGCGCCCGCCTCGGTGTTATCGGAGGTGATGGTCGCATTCGCACCATCGGCTGCCACGTCGACCGCCACCACCACGATACCGGCGTCACGCGCACGCTTCACCGCCGGGGCGATCCCTTTAGAGTCGGCGGCGTTGAGGATAATCATGTCGACTTTCGCCGCAATAAAGTTATCAATCTGGCCGACCTGCTGACCGAGATCGTAGCCGCTGGAGACCAGCGTCACATTAACCTTATCGCCCGCCAGCTGGCGCGCCTTCATCTCAGCGCCTTTGGTGATCTGCACGAAGAAGGGGTTAGCCAGATCGCCGACCGTGACGCCGATAGATTTGAGTTCTTTTGCCTGAGCCAGGCCGGTGCTGAACAGCGTTGCCGCCAGCAGCCCGGTTACAATCGGATTAAAACGCATAGACCTTCTCCTGCTGTTTTCAAGGTGCCAACCGCTTAATGGCGTTTTATTGGTGGCGGAGGCGATATCCCGTCTCCGCCCTTTTAAGTCTCAACTCACATGATGACGGGTACGATATTTGTCGATCAGGACCGCGATGATGATCACCGCGCCCTTGATCACCAGCTGCCAGAAATAGGAGACACCCATCAGCGTCATACCGTTATTCAATGTGGCGATAATCAGTGCGCCAATCAGCGTGCCGGTGATGGTGCCGATGCCGCCGACAAAACTGGTGCCGCCGAGGATCACCGCTGCAATCGCATCCAGCTCATAGCCGACGCCGAGGTTGCCGTTAGCGCTGTAGAGTCGCGAGGCGCTCATCAGACCGGCCAGCCCCGACAGCAGACCGCTCATGCCGTAGACAAACAGCAGCACGACACCAACCTTGATCCCGGTAAGACGCGCAGCCTGAATATTGCCGCCGACCGCGTAGATATGAACGCCCAGCGTGGTGCGACGGAGGATGAACCAGCAGATAGCAATCACCGCAAAGGCAATCACAATCAGCCACGGCACCGGCCCGAGATAGCCGTTGCCGATCCACTCAAAGTTGATATCGGAGTTGATCACCGTGGTGCCGTTCGCCAGCAGATAAGCGGCTCCGCGCAGCGCGGTGTAGGTGCCGAGCGTGACGATAAAGGGGGGCAATCCGGCCCAGGCGACCAGGATGCCGTTAAACAGCCCCATCACCAGACCCGCGCCCAGCGCCATCGGAATGGTCAGGGAGGCGAGCATCGGATCCAGCGACGCCACCAGCGCCACTACCGCCGTGGTGCCCAGCATCGACCCCACTGACAGGTCGATACCGCCGGTAAGAATCACAAAGGTCATGCCCGCCGCCAGCACAATATTGATCGATGCCTGACGGGTGATGTTGAGCAGGTTTGCTTCAGTAAAGAAGTTCGGCGTGACGAAACCAAATACCGCCACGATCAGGATCAGAATCGGCAGGATACCCACCGTTTGCAGCAGATCGCCCATCAGGGCGCGTTTCAGCGTCGGCGCTTTGGTGCGGGCCAGTTGTGTCATGGTGGTCTCCTTAGATTTCGCCTGCTGACGCGCTGTGCGCACCGGTTGCCAGCGTCATAATATTTTCCTGACTGATGTGGCTGCCCTCCAGCTCACCGACGATGGTGCCTTCGTGCATCACGTAAACGCGGTCGCTCATCCCGACCACTTCCGGCAGTTCGCTGGAGATCATCAAAATCGCCACGCCCTGCCGC
The DNA here is from genome assembly GCF_058148845.1 of Pantoea sp. RCC30.1. Taxonomy (NCBI): domain Bacteria; kingdom Pseudomonadati; phylum Pseudomonadota; class Gammaproteobacteria; order Enterobacterales; family Erwiniaceae; genus Pantoea; species Pantoea sp. RCC30.1. The sequence goes on from NZ_JBXUHX010000025.1 coordinate 18,681, forward strand.
GCCATCTCCTGCATCATGCGGTAGATCTCGCTTTTAGCGCCGACATCGACGCCGCGCGTCGGCTCATCGAGAATCAGGATGCGCGGGCCAATCGCTACCCAGCGTGAGATCAGCAGCTTCTGCTGGTTGCCGCCCGACAGACCGCCCGCCCGGACCTGAGCGTGGGGAACACGAATATTGAGTGAGGCGATCGCCTCATTGGCGATGGTCTGCCCTTTGCGGCGGTTGAGCATGCCGTAACTGGCATCACGCTCCAGCGTCGCCATGACAATGTTCTCCTGCGCGGCCATCTCCAGAAACAGCCCCTGCTCTTTGCGGTTCTCGGTGAGGAAGCCGATACCGCGCGCAATCGCATCACGCGGTGAATGAATGGTGACCTTCTCACCGTCGATCCAGATCTCGCCCTCTTTCGGCTTGTGTACACCGAAGATCAGCTGCGCCAGTTCGCTGCGACCGGCTCCGACCAGACCGGCCAGGCCAACAATCTCTCCGGCTCGCACTTCCAGACTGCTGGGATGCACTTTGCCGCCGTCGGTCAGGTGATTCACCGCCAGCCGGATGTCGCCTGAAGGGATCCCGCGGTCTTTGTTAAACAGGTCGCTGAGCGGCCGTCCAACCATCATCCGCACCAGTTCGCTGGCGTTGAGCTGATCGCGTGTCAGGCTGCCCACATACTCGCCGTCACGCAGTACGCTGACGCGATCCGACAGCTCATAGACCTCCGCCATGCGATGGCTGATGTAGATGATCGCCATGCCTTCGCTGCGCAACCGTTTGATCAGCGCGAACAGCTGTTCGGTTTCGCGGTTGGAGAGCGCGGCGGTCGGCTCATCCATCACCAGAATCCGGCTGTTACGTTGCAGTGCGCGGGCGATCTCCACCTGCTGCTGCTCGGCGATGCTCAGACGGCTGACGAGGTCCCAGGCGCTGAACTGCGCGCCAAGCCGATCAATAACCCGCTGCGCCTCTTCGGCCATCTGCCGCCGCTTCACCAGCCCGCCTGGCGCGATTTCGCTGCCGAGAAAAATGTTCTCCGCCACCGTCAGGTTGGGTGCCAGGTTGATCTCCTGATAAATCAGGGTAATCCCGGCGGCCAGCGCCTCTTTCGGCCCTTTGAGGGCGTACGGCTTACCTTCAATTAAAATTTCCCCGCTGCTGGCGGTATAGGCACCGGCCAGAATCTTCATCAGTGTACTTTTACCCGCGCCGTTCTCTCCCATCAGCGCATGAACCTCACCGGGATAAACCGTGAGGTCAACGCCCTTCAGGGCATAAAAATTGCCGAAGCGCCGGGTAATTCCCCGCATTTCCAGTATCGGTGTGGCTGTCATCGCCTCGCTCCTGCGGACTGTGGATAGCCGCCAGTAAAGCAACGTCAGATAAACGGAAAATGTCAGTGGCCGTTCATATTTGTCATAAACGCCCGACATCGCGCTCCTATACTCGGCGCATCGTTGCAGTGATTAAGAGGTCGTGGGATGCAGCGCAGTTATCCGTGGCAGGCCGGGGCGCGTGGACGCCTGTTGATGTTCAATCTGCTGGTGGTGTCGGTCACGCTGATGGTAAGCGTGGTGGCGATCATCGGCTTTCGTCATGCCGGGGCAATTCAGGAGCAGGCGCAGGCGCAGACGCTGGCGGATATGAACGGCAGCCTGGCACTGGCGCGCGATACCGCCAATGTGGCGACGGCGGCCGTGCGGCTGTCACAGGTGGTCGGGGCGCTGGAGTATCAGAGCGAATCACAGCGGCTGCAACAGAATCAGCAGGCGTTGCAGCAGTCGCTGAGCCTGCTGGCCAGCGCGCCGCTGGCAGCCCGTCAGCCTGAGCGCATCGCCCGGATCCGCGCCCGCAGCCTGATGCTGGAACAGACGATTAACAGCCTGCTGCTGAACAGTCATCAGCGGCATCTGCAGCGCAACAACATGCTGAGCGACCTGTGGCAGGCGCAGATTCTGCTCAGTCACATCGACCAGCTGGTGCAGCGGGAACAGCGGACACTGCCGGATGCCGCATTGCGCGAGCAGACCGAACGGCTAATCACCATCGCCATCCGCACGCCCTCGCCCATCGCCGTCATTGAGCAGCTCCAGCAGGTGATGACGCAGTGGCGCACTGTGCCGCTGACCGGCGTCACCGGCGAGAACGTGCAGCGACTGCTGGCCACCCAGCAGCGCCTGCTGCCGCTGGCGGAGGCGCTGGAACAGAGCGACCTGGCGATCGCCTACGCCACCTACCGGGTTAAAGCGCTGGTGGCGATGCTGAACGACGATATCAATGCGTCGGTGCAGCAGGTCGCGCTGCAAAGTGAGGCGCGCACCCAGGCCACCCACCACGAACTCGACTCCATCATCGGCTTTATCGCCCTGTTTGTGCTGCTGGCGCTGGCGATCACCGGGTACGCCGGGATCTATATCTACCGCAATCTCGGGTCGAGCCTGACGGCCATTGCTGGCGCCATGACGCGGCTGGCGCAGGGCGAGCAAAACGTCAGCGTGCCGGGGCTGCAACGGCGTGACGAGCTTGGCGAACTGGCACGGGCCTTTAACGTCTTTGCCCGCAATACCGCCTCGCTGGCCCACACCTCGCGGCTGCTGAAAGAGAAGAGCAACCAGCTGGAGTCCACGTTCCTGGCGATGCGTGACGGCTTTGCCCTGTTCGATAACAGCGGACAGCTGGTAGTGTGGAATGCTCAGTATGCGGAGCTGCTCGGCATTGCGCCGCGTGAGCTGCATCGCGGCGTCCACTATCAGCAGCTGCTGGCACCGCTGGCAGTCGATCTGCACGATCCCGGTGAACAGCAGGAGATCCGGCTGGCCGATGGCCGCACGCTGGAACTGCGCTTCAGCCCGATTCCGCGGCGCGGCATGGTCAATACCGTTCTGGACCGGACCTCGCGTAAAACGCTTGAGGAGGCGCTGCAGCACAGCCAGAAGATGAAGGCGGTCGGTCAGCTGACCGGCGGACTGGCGCACGACTTCAACAACCTGCTGGCGGTCATTATCGGCAGTCTGGCGCTGACCGAAGGCCAGCTGATGCCCGGCCCTCTGGCCACCCGGATTGAACGGGCACGGCAGGCAGCCGATCGCGCCGCCCAGCTGACGCAGCGACTACTGGCTTTTTCACGCAAGCAGGCACTCTATCCGCGCGCGGTGTCAGTGGTGACGCTGGTGGATAACCTGCAGGGACTGCTGCAGCACTCGCTGCTACCTGGACAGCAGTTGATTATTGACGCACAGCGTCCCGGCTGGCCCGCCTGGATTGATGCCAGCCAGCTGGAGAACGCGCTGATGAATCTGGTGGTGAATGCGCGCGATGCAATGCATCAGCAAAGCGGCGAAATCCGGCTGCGCATCTGGAATCAGCGCCGCCTGGAAGGGGATGAAAAACGTGACCGGGTCACAATTGAGGTGATTGACCATGGCTGCGGCATGTCAGCTGAAGTGCGTGAGCAGGTTTTCGAGCCCTTTTTCACCACCAAAGCGACCGGCAGCGGCAGCGGACTGGGCCTGTCGATGGTTTACGGCTTTGTGCGTCAGTCAGGCGGTCAGATCGAACTGGAAACCGCGCCGGGCCAGGGCACCACAGTGCGGCTGCTGTTGCCACGCGCGCCGGAAGCCGCCGTCGCCGCACTGATCGCCCCGCCATCGCCTGCGCCCAATGAGGCGGACATTGAGGCGGCCAGTAACCGGCTGGTGCTGGTGCTGGATGATGAACCGGCGGTGCGCCAGACCCTGTGTGAGCATCTGCACCAGCTGGGTTATCTGACGCTGGAGTGTGGCGACGGTGAAGCGGCACTGGCGCTGTTGCGCCAGACACCGGATATCGACCTGCTGATCAGCGACCTGATGCTGCCCGGCGAGATTAACGGTGCGGAGGTGATCCGCCAGGCGCAGCAGAACTGGCCGCAGCTGGCGACGTTGCTCATCAGCGGTCAGGATCTGCGCCACCAGCCGGTAACGCTTCCGCTGTGCGAACGGCTGGCGAAACCCTGGCAGCAGGCACAGCTGGTGCAGGCGCTTCATCGCGCCTGGCAGCGCAGCGAACGGCTTAATCGCGCGCAGCAGGCTGCCACAACGGAACCGGTTTCCCACTGATGTAGCGCTTACGCAGGCGGCTGGAGATGACATCCATGACCATAACCACCACCACCAGAATCAGCGTCAGGAACATCACCACATCCCAGTTCCACAGGCGCATGTTCTCGGCGTAGACCAGGCCGACGCCGCCCGCACCGACAAAGCCCAGCACCGCTGCCGAGCGGGTATTGGACTCGATCTGGTAAAGGCTCAGAGCCAGAAACTGCGGGAATGACTGGGTGAAGATGCCGAACCGGTGTTTCTGCAGGCTGTTGGCTCCAACGGCACCCAGTCCGCGACCCGGAGAGCGCTCCACCGCTTCGTGCCCTTCGGCGTAAAGTTTGCCGAGCAGGCCAACATCCTGCAGGATAATCGCCAGCACCCCGGCCAGCGGCCCCATGCCCACCGCACGGACGAATATCAGCCCCCAGATCGCCATATCGATGCCGCGTAATAGATCGAACAGTCGCCGCATCAGAAACGCCAGCGGTTTGGCGGCGCGATCGTGCATCACATTGCGCGCCGCCAGAAACGACAGCGGCAGCGCCAGCAGCGAGGCGGTCAGCGTCCCGGCAAACACAATCCCCAGGGTGATCCCGACCTGCGAAAAATAGTAGCTAAACGGCCAGTTCACGAAATCATGCCAGACAAACATCCGCAGGAAATAGCGCCCCAACTGCTGGCAGCCCATCAGCAGGCGCGACCACTCCAGGCCAAATACCGAGAAGAAAAAGAGGTAATAGAGCAGCACCGCCAGCGTCATCAGCCCTATGCGACGCAGATAGCGCGGCTGCGCGGCGAACAGTTCACGATGCTGCTGCCTGAGCAGCGCGACATCAGGTACGTGGCTTATCATGTCCGATCTCCTGTCACACGGCGACGCAGCTGGCCGGATAGCGTATCCAGCAGCGACACCACAATCAGGATCAGCAGCAACGTGATACTGACCTGATCGTAGCGGTCCAGTTTGATATTGGTCATCAGCTCCTGGCCGATGCCGCCCGCACCGACCAGCCCAAGGATGGTTGAGGAGCGGAAGTTAATTTCCAGCCGCATAAAGCTGTAAGAGAGAAAGACCGGCTTAACCTGTGGCCAGAAAGCGAAGCGCATCCGCTGCAGTTTGCTGGCTCCGCAGGCGGCCAGGCCGCGTACCGGCTTATCTGACGCCGACTCAATCGCCTCGTAAAACAGCTTGGTCAGGCTGCCCACGGTGTGCAGCGCCAGCGCCAGAAAACCGGGGATTGCCCCGATGCCAAAGGCCATCACAAACATCACCGCCCACGCCAGCTCTGGCATGGTGCGCAGAAAAGCGACAAAGGCGCGAATCGTCATCCGCACGCTGACCGGCGTCTGGGTATTATCGGCAGCGAAAAAGGCCAGCACTGCCGCCAGGGCCACCGCGACCAGTGTCGAGGCCAGCGCCAGCTGCAGCGTTTCCCAGATCAGCGGCAGCTGGATTGGCAGGCGGTAGCCCCACCAGGCCAGCGAGCCTTCGGTCTTGCCGTCGGCAAACAACAGCGGCAGATGCAGCACCGGCAGGATTTCATGCAGATAGTCGAAGAAGTGCGGCAGCGACTGCCAGACGGTAAGCAGATTAAACTCTGCTACCCTGCCAGCCGCCAGATAGAGCGCCACCAGCAGCAGTGACCAGAGCAGCGTGTCACGTTTCTGCTGGCGGCGGATGCGTTGATAGTAGTGTTCGAATTCGGTCAAAGGGGGATCTCCGGCGCTAAAGCAGCGGGACGCAGGCGAGTTTGCCGCGTCCCGCTTTCCCCGCCTGAGCGGAGAAGGTAAGGAAGAGTCGGATTTAGCCGCGGCTGCCTTTCATCAGATCGCGCTTCATATCGATAATGCTCTGATAATCGGCGACCGTCGCCTGACCGATATGCTGCTCGCCGCCTACCGCTTTCACGAAGCAGGCGTGATCTTCCTTATCCAGCTTTTTAATTGCCGACACCACTTTCGCTTTGAAGTCAGCGGGCAGTTTATTGCTGACCAGCACCGGGCCGTTAGGGATCAGCGGTGACTGCCAGATGATGCGGATCTGCTTCATCAGGTCCGGATGGTCCATGCGGATCAGACGGCCAAACGCGCCAGAGGTGTAGCCGCTGTTGTAGTCACCGACCAGGGAGGTCCAGGTGACTGCGCCATCGAACTGGTTGTTCAGCACGCCCAGAATGTCCTGCTCATGGCCACCAGAGAAGGTGACGCTGGAGAAAGTGTTGTTATATTTGTCATCCACCGAGCCGCCGAACATCTTCTTAAACGCCTGGTTTGGCATCAGGAAGCCGGACGTCGAGTCGGGATCCGCCATACCGAATGATTTGCCTTTCAGGTCTTCCAGTTTTTTGTATGGGCTGTCCGCTTTGACGATGACGACAGAGTGATAGCCGCGTGACTGATCTTTGTCATCCACTACAATGCCGACCACATCCACCGCTTTCGGGTCCTGAATGTAGACCGACGCAAACGAGGCCGGTGACATGCTCAGCACCATATCGATCTTGCCGCCCAGCAGGCCCTGAATCACGCCGGAGTAGTCTGAGGCGTTGCGCATCTGGGTATCCACACCCAGCTCTTTATCAAAGAAGGTCTTCACACACTGATTATCGCCAATCTGCTGGGTGGCGTTCTGCCCGCCCAGAATCCCCAGATTAAGCTGTTTCGGCGCATCCGCTGCGCTGACACCAAACGCCATGACACTGGTCAGAAGTGCTAAAGAAGTCAGTTTCATTCGGAATTATTCTCTTGCTGTGGACGTTAATGGATTTGGTTAAGTTCATCACCGTACAGCTGGTGTAGCAGGCTGTCGGTGAGTCGGGAAGGATGTCCGTCAAACAGCACCACGCCGCGCTGGATGCCAATCACCCGGGTGCAGTAGCTTTTCACCAGCTCAATCGAGTGGAGGTTGACCATTACGCTGATGCCCTGCTCGCTGACCTGACGCAGCACATCCATGATGCGTTTGGTATTTTTAGGGTCCAGCGAGGCCACCGGCTCATCGGCCAGCAGGATTTTGGGGTTCTGCATCAGGGCGCGGCAGATCGCCACGCGCTGCATCTGTCCGCCAGAGAGGTTTTCCGCCCGCTGAAGCGCCTGCGGCAGCATGTTCATCCACTGCAGCAGTTCGATGGCGTGCGCACGGTCCTGGTCAGAGAAAATTTTAAAGAAGGACTTCAGCGTGCTGGTCTGGCTCAGACGGCCCAGCAGCACGTTGGTCAGTACGTCGAGGCGCGGCACCAGACAGAAGTCCTGAAAGATCATGCCGCACTGGCTTCGCCATTCGCGCAGCTGGCGACTGTTGAGCGTGACCACGTTACGATCCGCTTCGCCCTGATGCAGACTAATAATCGCGCCGGAGGTGGCGTTAATCGTGCCGTTGAGCATGTGCAGCAGCGTCGATTTACCCGCGCCAGAGCGGCCAATCACCGCCACCAGCTCACCGGCGTGCAGGTCGAAACTGACCTGATCCAGCACCTGCGTGTCGCCGTAGGCTTTGCTCAGTTTCTGCACCGACAACACTTTTTGTCCGCTGAGGCTGGCCGGTGGCAGATCGTTATCGACCACCGTTTTCAGAAGTGCCTGTGCCATGGTGTTCTCCGTCATCGCTGATTGCGTTCTGCCGGTTATTAAGGCGTGACGCGATGAACACGAGATGACAGCGAGATGATCAAACCGTGACAGGCCAGTGCGCGCCACACAGCAGTGTCTGGCCGTCACGGGCAGGCAGCACACCCTCCGGCAACGGGTTTTCAGCTAACCAGTTATCCATTTCATGACTGAGGTGGGTAAGCCACGTCTGACGCGGCTGGAGCATCTCTGCTATCGCCAGCGCCTGGGTCAGATCATTGTGATTGCCCGGCCCTTTGCGGGGCGGATCGTTACAGTCAATCACCAGTTGATCCAGCGGCTGGCCGCGCAGGAAGTCGGCGGTATCATGCGGCAGTCCGCAGGTGTCGCACAGCCAGGCGAACCGGGTGTCGTGCCAGTCAAACAGATAGCCGTGCGTCAGCTTCGAGTGCTGCAGCGGCAGCGGCGTAATCTGCAGTTCACCGAAGGCGTGCGCCACGAAGGGGGTTAAGGCGGGACGGAAATCGAGCAGGCCGGGATGTTTGTAGAGATCGTCACAGCCACGTGGATCGGGCGGTCCCCAGACCGGAATCGGTGCGCCCACTCCCCAGCGCAGCGCAAACAGGCCCTGCACATGATCCATGTGATAGTGGGTCAGCAGAATGCGCGTCAGCGTGCCGGGCGCAAAGCGTGCTGCCAGCAGCGGCAGACCGGCATCCAGCAGGATTCGCTCATGGCCGAACTCAATCAGCGCGCTGCAGGGCGCACGCGCATGGGCGCTGTTGCGCTGCGCCCGCTGACAGGCGCGACAGTCGCAGCCCGGCAGCGGTGCCGCAGTAACGCCGCCGGTACCCAGAAAAGTGAGTTTCATTGATGCGCCTCCAGTATCTGACGCAGCTGGCAGACAGTATCCGCCAGCGCGCCGTCGTTGTTGAGGATCAGGCAACCATCGGGCTGAGGCTGGGCGGCGCGCGCCAGCCGCCGGGCGATCTCCGCCTCATCTTCCCGTCCGCGCTGACGCAGCCGCGCCGCCAGCACGGCGGGCGACACCTGCAGACAGACCGGCAGCAACTGCGATCCGAAACGAGCCTGCGCCTGGGCCAGATGCAGCCGTGAACCGTTCACCACCACATTTTGTCCGCGCAGCAGCCACTGCTCCGTCTCACAGCCAATACCATAGCGGAAACCATGCGCCTCCCAGCTCACTGCAAACAGACCCAGCGTGGCGCGGCGCGCAAACTCCGCCTCGGTCAGCGACACATGGTTCTCACCGCCCGCATCGGCGGCGCGGGTGATGTAGCGATGGGCGATCAACAGCCGTGGCGGCGGTGACGCCCGCAGCGCATCCAGCAGGCTATCCTTGCCTGAGCCGGAGGGACCGGTGAGCCAGATCAGCCACGCCATCAGTACACCTGCCGGCCTTTGCTCCAGACGTGCCGCACGTGCGGGTAGCCATGTGCGGTGTGCGCCAGCACCAGGTCAGCGCGGCAGCCTTCGGCGATGACGCCGCGATCGAACAGCCCTAACGCGCGGGCCGGATTACAGGTCACCAGCGCGATGGCCTGCGCCATGCCCAGGCTGTTGCGCTCGTCATCCGCCAGCCGGAACGCCGCATCCAGCAGGCTGGCCGGGTAGTAATCAGACGACAGAATATTCAGCAGGCCGTGTGACGCCAGTTCCCAGGCAGCGACGTTGCCAGAGTGTGAGCCGCCGCGCACAATGTTGGGCGCGCCCATTAGCACCTGCATGTTGCGATAGCGTGAGGCACGCGCTGCCTCCAGCGTGGTCGGAAACTCCGCGATGCGACTGCCTGCCGCATGGGACTCTTCCACGTGCGCCGCCGTGGCGTCATCGTGGCTGGCAATGGCAATGCCATGTTCCCGGCACAGTCCGGCAATCGCCTGACGATTGGGCTGCGACCACTCTGCCGCAAGGGTGAGCTGGTCATGCTCGAACTGATCCATCTCGGCGTCATTGAGCTGATATTTACCCTGATAATATTCGCGATATTTCGTCAGCGACGCGTACTGGCGCTGTCCCGGCGAATGGTCCATCAGCGACACCAGCGCCAGCTCTGGCGTGCCCATCAGTGCTTCAAACAGCGGCGCGGTGGTGGGATGCGGCAGTTCACAACGCAGATGCAACAGATGCTCGGCCCGGTTGAGCCCTTTGCGGTTGCTGTCGCGGATGGCGTCGATCATCTTGCTGAGGTTATCCAGCCGGTGCCCGCCATCGCGCACATCGCCGACGCCAATCGCGTCCAGCACCGTCGTAATGCCGCTGGAGACCATCAGCGCATCGTGGCTGCTCATCGCGGAGTGTGCGGGCCAGTCCACTTTCGGTCGTGGCGTGAAAAATTTGTCGAGGTTATCGGTGTGCAGCTCCACCAGCCCCGGCAGCAGCCAGGCACCTTCGCCATCCAGCGCACCCGGCTGCTGGCTGGTGGTTTCGCTGAAGCTGCTGATGCGCTCATCGCGAAACTCCAGCGATCCGGTTACCACTTCGTTTTCCAGCACCAGTCTGACGTTATTGATGATCATGCCTGCGCTCCTGTCTCGATCGGGTGCATCAGGTGCAGCCGGTCGGCTACCCGCTCGCGCACCGCCCGATCGTGAAAAATACCGACGATGGCGGCACCACGGGCACGCGCCTGTTCAATTAAGCTCACTACCGCCTCGCTGTTGACGTTGTCGAGCGAGGCGGTGGGTTCATCCAGCAGCAGCACCGGATAGTCGGCGATAAAGCCACGTGCGATATTCACGCGCTGCTGCTCACCGCCGGAAAACGTAGACGGAGCCAGCGACCAGAGACGCTGCGGCACATTCAGCCGGGTCAGCAGTTCGGCGGCCCGCGCTTCGCAGAATTCGCGATCGACGCCGCGCTCCAGCAGCGGCTGCATCACAATCTCCAGCGTCGGCACGCGCGGGATCACCCTCAGAAACTGGCTGACCCACCCCAGCGTGTCGCGACGCAGGGCAATAATCTGCCGGGCGGCGGCCTGCGCCATGTCGATCCACTCGCCCTGATGTGCAACGCGGATGTGGCCGCTGTCGGGCTGATAGTTGCCGTAAAGCGCACGCAGCAGCGTGGATTTGCCACTGCCGGAGTGACCGTGCAGCACCACGCATTCGCCCTCGCCTACCGTCAGGCTGGCATTGTGCAGCACGGGCAGCGCCGTGCCGTTCTGATTGTGCAGCACAAAGGTTTTACACAGATTCTCGACCCGCAGGCGCGGAGTGATAGTCGTCATTTAATTGAGCACCGAAGAGACCAGCAGTTGAGTGTAAGGATGATGAGGATCGTCCAGCACACGGTCAGTCAGACCGCTCTCCACCACCCGCCCCTGTTTCATCACCAGCAGGCGATGCGCCAGCAGTCGCGCCACGCCGAGATCGTGGGTGACAATCACCACTGCCAGATTCAGCTCGCGCACCAGCGTTCGCAGCAGATCCAGCAGTCGCGCCTGCACCGAAACATCCAGCCCGCCGGTCGGCTCATCCATAAACATCAGCTGCGGCTGCGTTACCAGGTTGCGGGCAATCTGCAGACGCTGCTGCATCCCGCCGGAAAAGGTGGTCGGCAGATCGTCGATGCGCCCGGTATCAATCTCTACCGCCTGCAGCCAGCGGCTCGCCTCAGCGCGGATGTCGCCATAATGGCGCTGGCCGGTCGCCATCAGTCTTTCACCGATGTTGCCACCCGCGCTGACCTGCGAACGCAGTCCGTCCATCGGATGCTGATGCACCACGCCCCACTCGGTGCGCAGCAGGCGACGGCGGTCGCTTTCACTCATCTGCCAGAGGTCACGGTTCTGATAGAGAATGCTGCCCTGCTGCGGCGCCAGACGCGCCGACAGGCTCTGCAGCAGCGTGGTTTTACCGGAGCCGGACTCGCCGACAATGCCCAGCACTTCACCGGGATAGAGATCGAAACTGACCTGCTCAAACCCTTTGCCCGGCGCATAAAGATGGGTGAGCTGGTTCACCGCAAGCAGCGGCTGTTCACTGTGCATGTTGCTGTTCCTGCTGCTGATGGCAAAAGTCGGTGTCGGAGCAGACAAACATCCGCGTTCCCTGATCGTCCATCACCACCTCATCGAGGTAGCTGTGGCGCGAGCCGCATAACGCGCAGGGTTCATCCCACTGCTGTACGGTGAAGGGGTGATCATCGAAGTCGAGGCTCTCCACGCGGGTGTAAGGCGGTAAGGCGTAGATGCGCTTTTCACGCCCGGCCCCAAACAGCTGCAGCGCGGGCATCATGTGCATCTTCGGGTTGTCGAATTTGGGGATGGGCGACGGATCCATCACGTAGCGGTCGTTGACCCGGACCGGATAGGCGTAAGTGGTGGCGATATGGCCATAGCGGGCGATATCTTCATACAGCTTCACCTGCATGATGCCGTACTCTTCCAGCGCATGCATGGTCCGGGTCTCGGTTTCGCGCGGCTCGATAAAACGCAGCGGCTCCGGGATCGGCACCTGGAAAATCAGGATCTGATCCTCTTCCAGCGGCGTTTCCGGGATGCGGTGGCGGGTCTGAATCAGCGTGGCATCGGCGGTGCGCTCGGTGGTCGCAGCATTGCTGACCCGCTTAAAAAACTGGCGGATCGACACCGCATTGGTGGTGTCATCTGCGCCCTGATCGATCACCTTGAGCACATCCTGATCGCCAATCACGCTGGCGGTAATCTGAATGCCGCCGGTGCCCCAGCCGTAGGGCATTGGCATCTCGCGTCCGGCGAACGGCACCTGATAGCCGGGGATCGCCACCGCTTTAAGGATGGCGCGACGAATGGTGCGTTTGGTCTGCTCGTCGAGATAGCCGTTGTTATAGCCGGTGAGTTCAGCCATGGTTGCGCTCCTGATAATCGTGCTGCAGCTGTTTCAGCAGCGCCAGCTCGGCCTGAAAATCGACGTAGTGCGGCAGCTTAAGGTGCGAGACAAAGCCCGCGGCTTCGACGTTGTCGGCGTGCGACAGCACAAACTCTTCGTCCTGCGCCGGGCTGGTTACGCGCTCATTCTGCTCGCGGCTTTGCAGCGCCCGATCCACCAGCGCCATCGCCATCGCCTTGCGTTCGGCACGGCCAAACACCAACCCGTAGCCTCGGGTAAACTGCGGCGCGGCGTCATCACTGTGAGCGACGCCGTTGACCATTTCACATTCGGTCAGCAGCAGTTCCCCAATCTCCAGCTCAAAACCCAGTTCTTCGGGACAGATGCTGACGCTGAGATAGCCGGTGCGGATCTCACCGGCAAAGGGGTGGGTGCGGCCATAGCCGCGCTGGGTCGAGTAGCCGAGCGCCAGCAGAAAACCTTCGTCACCGCGCACCAGCTGTTGCAGGCGCGCGGCGCGTGAGGCGGGAAAACTCATCGGCTCACGGGTGATATCAACCGGCTCGCTGCCGTCATCACTCTCGGCGGTGGCCAGCCCTTCCTCGCTCATCATGCTGAACATGTGCGGACACTGGTCTGGCACCGGGCGATCGTCACGCGGCGCAGCAGGCGTTTCGCCATTGGCCAGCAGGGTAAAGTCGAGCAGACGGTGGCTGTAGTCATAGGTAGGCCCCAGCACCTGGCCGCCCGGCAGATCTTTATAGACCGCAGAGATGCGGCGTTCGATGCGCATCGAACCGGTCGCCAGCGGCGTGCTCTGCGCCAGGCGTGGCAGCGTGGTGCGATAGGCGCGCAGCAGAAAGATCGCCTCGACCAGATCGCCGCTGGCCTGCTTGATCGCCAGCGCCGCCAGTTCCGGATCGTATATCCCGCCCTCAGTCATCACCCGATCCACCGCCAGCCCCAGCTGTTGCGCCACCTGGTCGCAGCCGAGTTCGGCTATTGTCCTGTCGCCGCGTCGCAGATCGGCCTGCAGCTGATGGGCATTCGAGATGGCTTTTTCGCCCCCTTTCACCGCGACATACATCAGCACACCTCCACAACGGTGGTGCGCGGCACGGCCATGATCGTTTCGCCACAGGTGAAGATAAGATCTACGCCTTGCGGGAAGGGATGCGGACGAGTGCGCAGATATTCCAGTACGCTTTCCGGCAGCTGTGGCGCAATGGCGCGGGTTTCCCGCAGACCAGGGCCGGAGAGACGCAGAGTCAGGCCGCCATTCAGCGACGGCACTTCGATGATCAACGTGGTGCTTTTTTCCGGCGACATATTGTCACCCGCCGCGAACTGCGTCGGATCGGGCTGCGCTGCCGCATGGCTCAGGGCAAAAGGCGCATCCTGCTGCGTGGTGATTGGCGCACCGGTATGAAAGCGCAGATTGTTGCGCAGCTGTTCATTGTCGATTTGCGCATCCAGCCAGACCGGACTTTCCTGATCGACCAGCGTCAGCAGCAATGCTGTGGCCGCCGGTGACAGTGCGCCCCAGCCCTGCTGCAGCGGCAGCGAGACCATCACGCCCGGCTCGCTCATCGCTTTCAGAATGCGGCGAAACGCGCGCTGTGCATCCGCGACCGGATGGTTAAAACTTGCCAGTAAAGTCATCAGTTATCTCCGCGAACCAGCGTAAAGAAATCTACTTTGCTGCTGGCGATTTCACGGGCGCGCAGCTGTTGCTGCTCCTCGCGCCACGCCGCCAGCGGGGTAATAATCTTCTCTTCCAGCAGTGGCCGGGTTTCCGGCTGCTGCAACAGCGCATCCAGCAGAGCGCAGCGCTCCGCATGGGCTTTGTCGCGCCCCAGCAAATAGCTGTAACCCAGGGTGCCGTCCCCCAGCTGCACCACCGCGCGTGTCACCGTGGCATCACCCATTACAAAGCGTTTGCCTGTGGCCCCCATCCGCGCCTGTAGCCGCGTCAGGCCGATCTCTGCCGGACGGATCAGGGTAAAAGCGGGCTGGAGGTTAAGCGCCTGCCAGTGCGTCTCAAGCAAGGCGGCGCTGCTGTGCGCCAGCACCGAGAGCCAGCGCTGGCGATCCGTTTGCTGTTCCATTAGTGCTCCAGAGTCAGTTCGATCATGTCGCCGCGCGTCAGGCTGACGGAGTATTCTGCCACCGCGCCATCACGGGTTTTGTTCAGCGTCCGTACGCAGAGCAGCGGCGAATGCAGGGCGATATCCAGCTGCCGACACTCCTTCGCCTGCGCCCGGCGGGTGCTGATACGCGTCTGGGTGCGCACCAGCTGTTTGCCGGTGTGGTCCACTAAGAAGTCGTGCAGCGATCCGCTGTTAAATTGCTGAAGCTGTGGCCACCAGCTGAGGTCGGCGAGAAAATGGTTGATCAGGCAGAGCGGCACGCCGTTGGCGCGACGCAGGGTGCGCAGATGAATGACGTTGTCGCCCTCCTTGACGCCCAGCGCAGTGGCGACGTCGTTGCTGGCCGGACGCAGCACTGCCAGCAGCCGTTCGCTGGTCGGGTGACTGCCCTGCTCCAGCAGGTTCTGGCTGAATCGCGCCTGAGCATGCAGCGGATAGTCATAAGGGCGCATCAAAACCAGGATGCCAACGCCGTGACGGCGCTGCAGCAGCCCTTTGTGCACCAGCTCATCCACCGCCCGACGCAGCGTGTGGCGATTCACCTCATAGTGATCGGCCAGCTGTTGCTCGGAAGGAAGATAGTCGCCGCAGCGGTAGCGCTCTTTCAGCGCCTGCTCCAGTTGTGCGGCAACAGCCTGATAGACAGTGGTCGGATGTCTGGATAACTCCATCACGATGAAATCCTCACGGGTTACTGAGTGGGAACGCAGTGATAAGACGCTGCGGGATGGTGTTAGCCTGAGGGAAGCAGATGACAGAACCGTGACGGGGGGGTGAAGGAGAGGTGAATGTGGGATGAGTCAGGGGGTCACATTAAGCCGGCGTGCATTGGGCCTGTGCGTAAAGGACCGGGTGCATGGTGTACACTGGAACGAATACCGCACGTTAAGGAGAGACTATGTACGGACCGGATCCGGCTAATTCCCATCCAATGGAAGGCTTCCCACAAGTTTGTTTTATCAAAAACACGGTGAAAAACCCCAACATCATCATCGGTGATTTTACTTATTATGATGACCCCGAAGACTCAGAAAACTTCGAGCGCAACGTCCTTTATCATTTCCCCTTCATTGGTGACAAACTCATCATTGGCAAATTTTGCGCTATCGCAAAAGGCGTTCAGTTCATTATGAACGGGGCTAACCATAGCATGGCGGGTTTATCCACTTTTCCGTTTTACATCTTCGGAAACGGCTGGGAAGCAGGCCAGCCTCAGGCCGGCGACATGCCCTATAAAGGCGATACGGTAATTGGTAATGACGTATGGATGGGTTATCAGGCGCTGATTATGCCAGGCATTAAAATCGGCAACGGCGCGATCATCTCGTCACGCTCTGTCGTGACGTCGGATGTCCCGGCTTATACGATAGTGGGTGGCAATCCGGCCAGGTTTATCAGGCGGCGTTTCAGCGATGAAATCATATCGACACTCGAGAAGTTGGCCTGGTGGGACTGGCCGGTTGAAAAAATCACCCGACACCTGCCAGCAATTATCGCTGCGGATGTTAAAGCATTGCCAGATGACTAGCCGGTCAGAATCATCAGCGTTCGCTGCTTGCAAAGGGTGACACTTAGCCATAATGCGTTCGAATCATTTTGCGCACACGGATATGAAAACGCGTCTGCTTACCGCTGGCGCGCGGGTTAAATCAGGAGTCGTTATGCTCTTCATTTTTAGTGGCCTTCCGGGTTGCGGAAAAAGCACCATCGCTAAAATGTTATCTGAAAAATTAAAAGCGGTGTATTTACGCGTCGATACGGTCGAACAGGCTCTGCGTAATGGAACAGCGGCTTCAAAAGACATTGGCCCTGAAGGCTATTTCGTCCTTTATGCGCTGGCGCGGGACAATCTCAGACTGGGATCGCCTGTTGTTACTGACTCGGTGAATGATCTTAACCTGGTGCGTGATCATTTTCGTGATATCGCACTCTCATCAGGTGTTCCCTTCCTGGAAATTGAAATCCTCTGTTCGGATCCGGAACAGCATCGTGCGCGAGTTGAGAACAGAATCTCAGATATCCCCGGTTTAAAAGTGCCTGACTGGCAGGCCGTCGTGGATCGTGTTTATGAACCGTGGGACAGAAAACATCTGCAACTGGATACCGCAGAATTATCGCCTGCTGCGTGCGTGGATGAGATTCTCAGAGTGAGCTTTTAGTACTGAGTGACTTTAGCCCGCACAATTGGCGGCAATGAACGTTTTGAAAAAACGCGGAGTCTATTTCCCCGCCATCTCATAGCGTAGCGTTTCGATCAGTCCGGTAACAAAAACGCAGCTATTTGCCGGTTAACTTCGTCCAGAAGTTCAAAGCGACGTCGATATTCTGACCTTTTTTTGCTGGCAACCTCCTCAGGACGTTTACGGCTACTCTTCAGAGGAAGCTGATAACAGCCATCAGGGGTTCGAACTCCCCCTACGATTTCCCACAAAGAATCATAGTCAGCGTGCATATGTTTTTTCCGGTTGGTATATCGTAGAGAGTGATAAACGTGGGAAGTGTTAGCGACGGCATAGACGTTTTCAATGCCTAAAAGTTGTGCCAGTCGTAATAAGGCCTCCAGCACTATCCGCTTCGGAAACAAACCGTGAAAACTTTTTGTCGCCTGTTGGATTCTGTTCTGAGCGTCCGCAGTGTTGGGTCCCTGTAACCCGCCAATAAAAAGTGCATTTTCATTAACACGCCGACACAAGGTAAACGTGATTTCCGACAGCATCTGTCCGGCGGTATCACTCAGAATAAGGGTGGCTTCGCCCTCACGGTCCAGTTTATGTGTAGAGAGGAACCTGAGAACATAGGGCTGATTATCTTTACCGACAAGCGTGGCGAGGGTGATGCCCGAAGCGCTAAGGTGAGTGTTAAACAGTCTGCTACCCAAAAGTTCAGGAAGTCTTTGATAGTGATGAACCAGGGCAGCCAACCTCTCACTGCGGCTCATCTTATTATTGAGATAGGGACGATGGATACGACAGGGAAGTCTTGGCTGAGTCAGAAGCATCCTTTCATATGCAGGATGCTGTGTAAGCATCTTCAAAAGACGGTAAGTCAGCACAGGCATAATAAGGCCGCGCAAAAAAAACTTTCTTCTGAAGCGGGCAGACATCCAGAATTCGTGGGGTATTAAAACACCGCGCGAAAGCGAGAGATAAAGGCCCAGGGGCGTCAGAGGAATGTTGTTGCTGAACCTGTCATGTATAATCTGCGTCATCGTTGAACCTTTAAAATTTATAGGGCAATTTTTTCTGAACGCTTTGCACAGATAAAATAAAACCGGAGAGATCACCCTTCTACTTTCATGATTGCAGTGACTCTCTGCTGATGAGAGCGTTAAGGACTATGCATGACATTAATCAATGTTGTGTCAATTGATCATCAATGAACCATCAAGAGCAGGAAATAACACCACAAATATTACCATTACCATTACCTCATCAATTCATATTCAAATGTCTTTTATTATTCTGATATCAACAAACCCCTTTCCTTGATAAAAAATTGATAATTGGTTGCTATAAAGTCTGTACCTGTTGTTGATTTAGATAGATAGCATGCTAAGAAAATTAAAAAGAACACTTTACGGCTGGGTTATATCGGATGAAGATACCTACCGTTACTGTTACAGTAAGTTTGGCGGGAGCGTGAATATGCACCCTGATGTCATCAATTTTGCGGGGAGCAGAAAAAAAGATAAGGTTGCGTACTTCCATACCGTAAAAAATGGCCAAATCATTGGCGCCTACCCTTTGCTCAATGATAAAGAGATCGGTATTAATGCCTGGAAAAGATTCCCTCTTTCTTACGATGAGGTCATGTTGCCGCTCTCTCCTGCATGTAAAGTAGCGCTTCCGGATCACTCCAACCGAATTTCCCCACAACAAAGGGATAATTTTTTTAATGTTAACTTTACGGTTGCCAGAAAAAATAAAATTTGCATAGTGAGAGATAAGTTTTCGGCTAAAAATGAAAAAAACAGGAGGAATGAATATAATCGTTTTCTCAGAGCCGGAGGAAAATGTGTAGACCAGGCATGCTTTACTGATGAAGAAATTGCCAGCTTTTATATTACCCTATTTAAAGCCCGATTCAGGGAAACGGTACGTTGTTATGACGCCAGGGACATGACAGATATCATCCATCATCTGCGACACATGATCTTTGGACACGTGCTCTTCATGAATGATGAACCCTGCGCTATAGATCTTATCTTTTATGCTGAAAGTGACCATTTTATCTATTTTGACGTGCCAAATGGCGGGGTAGATACGCGCTTCTCCTCTCTGAGTCCCGGTAGTGTACTGATGTGGAAAAATATTCATGCGGCGCGGGAGTTTTGCGAAAAGAAAAATAAGGCGATGAGGCTGTCAATTGGCGCAATGGATGAACGCTGGAATTACAAACTAAGATGGGCTGATGCTGTCGCAACCGGTAAACCCTTTATCTGAAACCTGTCCTGCAGGATGCCTTTACGCCTATCCCGACTGCAGTCATGAGGCAGATTCAGGCCCCCTGCACTGGACAGCCTGGCGTTTAAACGTCAGCATGCTGAGTAAAGAGCGAAACGGCAGCCGTCATGGTGATGCCACACTATACCGAATCTGCATTCCGCTCTTTTTCGTTGCAGAAAAATGCCTAATTCACCTCTGACCGGCCAGGCGATTCCCTCTCTATATTGGTCAGTGACGCCCTCACCTGCGGCAGGCTTTCCGGGTAATTCTGCTGAATAAACTCAATCATCTTTTCCCGGACGTAGCAGCGCAAATCAAAGGCTATCGGGGAGTTCTGCGCGGTCATCAGCATCCTGATGGTCATGGTTTTCTCGGTGGTGTCAGTCACCTGAAGCACAGACGTTTCCTGATCCCAGAGCCTGGTTTCACTCAGCACCTTTTCAAAATGCTTGCGCAGCGGCTCCAGCGGCATGGAGTAATCCACGTAGAGAAAGACCGAGCCCAAAATCTGAGCATTATTGCGCGTCCAGTTCTGAAACGGATTTTCGGTAAAGTAGGTGATCGGCAACACCAGCCGACGCAGATCCCAGATGCGAACCACTACATAGGTCAGGTTGATCTCCTCAATCCAGCCCCACTCCTTTTCCACCACGACCGCATCATCAATTTTTATGGGCTGCGTGAAAGCGATCTGAATACCGGCAAACAGATTGACCAGCGACTTCTGCAGGGCAAAACCAATAATGATACCGGCGACACCGGCACCCGCCAGAATGGTGGTGCCGAATTTCCGGACGCCGGGGAAACTCAACAGAATCAGAGAAACACAG
This sequence comes from Pantoea sp. RCC30.1, assembly GCF_058148845.1. NCBI lineage: Bacteria > Pseudomonadati > Pseudomonadota > Gammaproteobacteria > Enterobacterales > Erwiniaceae > Pantoea > Pantoea sp. RCC30.1. The sequence goes on from NZ_JBXUHX010000025.1 coordinate 38,584, forward strand.
AACAGAACCAGGATAACAATAACCACTTTTTTGACATAAATAATCTGCGTGCGGATTTTACGCGCACGAAGGTTATTGGAAATATTGATGTCATAGCGGATATACAGCATATCCTGCGCCACGTTGGTCAGCCGGATTAAGACCGAGCAAAATGACATAATAATAAAGACATTGATGATATTAGTGATTAAAGAGAGAGATTCAGGGTGGAAATCGATGTAGTTAATACCGACATTGATCATTAATAACGGCACGAAGAAGAACATGGAGCCGCTAAGATGCTTCTCAAGGGATTTGAACAGCTTTCTGTCGCGAATCTGCCAGTAGCGGATGAACCGGAGCAGGATAAGGCGGGCCAGGAATCCCAGCACAAATGAGAGCGAGACGAGTAATACAACAGGCACCCATGACGGGAAACCAGATAACTCACCGAATAACAATGGCATTATTTTCCCTTATAGTAAGCTGACAACCTCAGGCTGTCAGATAAGTGACAAACTCAGTAACCGTTGTCTTCACGGCTATCCGTTCGTAACACAATCAGCGCACATGAGTATGAACCATAGCGGCGGAGTTAACAGAAAATGCGCGGTGACGCGGCCACAGAGGCTTTCGCGCGCCAGCCTTACGGCTACTCATAACGGTGCAGAATATCGGCCCTAATGCCACCGTCCAGCCTGCCAACATCATTAAAATATCTGATACAAAACGTTCATTTTTCCGCTCCCCATTTTTTTGCCTTCCCTGTCCTTCCGGCAATAAAAAAGATTGTCATCATCACTAAGCATAACGCTTTGCGTGGATGTTTTTTTGCAATCTGCTAATTTTTAAACTGTTCCCCTGCTGCTGAGAAAAACAACAATATGATTAACACCCTTAAACTTTCCTCTGATTTTCGTCGCAGTTTCCTGCGTGAAGTACTGGTGCCGCTGGTGGCTATCTTACTGCTGACGTTTGTGGGTGCAGGCGCCGCGCTCTTTGTCGGCACCTCACTCACCAATACTGAGGCCCGGCATCAACAGCAGCGGATGATTGAAGCCTCTTTTTCACAGAGTCTGAATGAGCATCTGCGCCAGTTGCACAGCCTGTCGCGCTGGGGACCTTTTGAGCAGCATCTGGCGGAGGGCAACAGCGGCAGGTGGCTGGATGAAAATATCGGGCAGTGGCTGTATGAGATGTTCGGCCATCAGCTGATTATGGTGCTGGACCCGCAAAACCAGATCGTCAGAGTCTGGCGTGAAGGCCAGCCGGTCTCCGCCGCTGACAGCGACCCGCTGATTGGAGAGGTGCTTAAAAGCCCGATGGTGAAAGATCTGGCGCGTCAGGATAACGCCGATTATGCACGTGTGACGAACCGTGCCGCTGCGCTGGCCGTGGGTAATATTCAGCGTGACAGCGACGACCAGCCGCACTACCGGCTGGTGAGCCTGAAATTTCTCGATGACGGCTACCTGGCGGGACTGGCGGAACGCAATCAGTTGCAGGGACTGCACTTCTCTGACGGCACGCCTCAGCAGGGCACCGATGCGCGTTATCTGCTGATCGCGCAGGCGGGCGAAGCCGTCGGCTACCTGAACTGGATCCCTTCCCGTCCGGGTGCGCAGATGTTGCGTACCATCGGGCCGTCTACCGGGCTGGCGGTGCTGGCGATATCCCTGCTCTGCCTTTATATGGTGCGGCGACTCTGGAACTCGTCGGTTAACCTCTCGCAATCAATGCTCAGGCTTGGCGCGTCGGAAGCTCAGGCACAGCATCTCGCGTTTCATGATGTGCTGACCGGCCTGCCAAACCGCGCCCTGGTTGAAGACCGCTTAACCCAGGCGCTGGCCCTGGCGACACGCCACGATCAGCGTGTGGCGCTGCTGCTCATCGACCTGGACCGCTTTAAGGCCGTTAACGATACCCACGGTCATCACGCTGGCGATGAGCTGATCATCGCGGTGGCGCAGCGCCTGAGCCGTATCGTGCGGGCCAGCGATACCGTGGGACGCATCGGCGGCGATGAATTTATCGTGGTGATGCCGGAGGTCGATAACATTGATCAGGTGAATAGCCTGGCGCAGCGCATCATTGACGAACTGGCTCAGCCTTTTACCCTGTTCGGCAATGATGTCTGGAGTGGTGCCAGCATTGGGCTGGCGCTGGCACCGCGGGATGGCATCGACCGGCTGGAGCTGATGCGCAAAGCAGATATCGCGCTGTATGAAGCCAAAAGCGGCGGACGCGGCCGGTTTCGTCAGTTTGAACGGGCGATGGATGAGTCGGTGCGAACCCGGCAGACCATTGCCGAGGATTTGCGAACGGCGCTGCATACCCGTCAGGAGCTGGAGGTGTGGTATCAGCCGCTGATGGATGTGGGCGGCCAGCAGATGGTCGGCATAGAGGCGCTGCTGCGCTGGCACCATCCTACGAGCGGCCTGATTGCACCGAGTGAATTTATCGCGATTGCAGAAGAGACCGGTCTGATAATTCCACTGGGCGAATGGGTGCTGGCGGAGGCCTGTGCCACTCAGCAGCGTTTCCCGGCGCTGCTGGTCGCGGTCAACGTCTCGCCGGTGCAGTTCCGCTCTACCGGCTTTGTTGAGCGGGTGATGGCGATTGTCAGTCAGAACGGCGGCGATCCGAAGCGCCTGGAACTGGAGATCACCGAAGGGGTGTTAATCGAGGATGAACGTGAAGCACGTGCCATTATTGTGGAGCTGCGTGATGCGGGCTTCCGGATTGCGCTGGATGACTTTGGCACCGGCTACTCCAGCCTTAACTATCTCAGCAACTTTCCGGTGGATAAAATCAAAATTGACCGCTCATTTACCCAGTCGCTGGGCGTGGCGGAAAATTCAGTGGCGATTGTTGAATCGGTGGTGAAACTGGGCCATGCCATGGGCCTGATGGTGACAGCAGAAGGCGTCGAGACGCCAGGGCAGATGTCTGCGCTGGCAGATGCGGGCTGTAATCAACTGCAGGGCTATCTGTTCAGTCAGGCGGTGCCCGCCGATCAGCTCGCGGCGCTGATGAAAACTATTGCGCCAGACAACGCGCAGCAAAAGTGATCGCTGATGTGCAAAGCCTGAGCGCAACCTGGTGCTCAGGCTTTCCGGCCGCGTGATGCACCTGAGATCAGAAGATCAACATCGCCCTTCATCCGTCGTCGCGGGAAATTAACCCCCCAGGCTATCCAGCAGCGCGGCAGATGTGGCGACCGCGCCAAAGATACCGCCCTGCATATGGATCATGCTCAGCGCCGCCTCATGATGCCGCCGCTCTGTCGCGGCACAGCAATCGGACAGCACCAGGCATTCAAAGCCGCGATCGTTGGCTTCGCGCAGCGTGGTGTGGACGCAGACATCGGTGGTAATGCCGGTGAGGATCAGGTTACGGATGCCGCGACTGCGCAAAATCAGCTCCAGATCGGTGGCATAAAACGAACCCTTACCCGGCTTATCGATCACCACTTCGCCCGGCAAAGGTGCCAGCTCCGGGATAATCTCCCAGCCCGGTTCGCCGCGCACCAGAATACGGCCGCACGGTCCGACATCGCCAATCCCGGCGTTCATGCGTCGCGAGCGCCAGCGTTTGTTAGCGGGCAGATCGCTGAGGTCGGGCCGATGTCCTTCGCGGGTATGGATAATCGGAAATTGCCGGGCGCGCATCGCTGCCAGCACCTGCTGCAGCGGGGCAATGGGCGCACGGGTCAGGCTCACGTCATATCCCATGCTGTCTACATAACCGCCGACGCCACAGAAGTCGGTCTGCATATCAATCACGATCAGCGCGGTGTCAGCCGGCGTAAAAGTGCCGTCAAACGGCCACACGTAGGGAGTTGAATTAACGCTGTAGTCGGACATTGCTGTTCTCCATTACCGGGCGCGGCATGCGCATTCTGCTGATCACGCTGTAGCTGATGGCGGCGGTCACCAGACCAATCACTGCTTCACCGAACTGCGGGAAAGCCACATGGGCGATCACCGCACACAGGCTGCCAATCGCCCAGGCGGCAAACGCGGTGCCACGGAAACGCTGCGCCGGACGCTGCTCGCTGATACGGGCCATAAAGATCAAATCCACAATCATCACGGCACCAAACGGCGGCACCACAATCCCCAGCAGGCTAAGCCACTCCAGGAAGTAAGACCAGACGCCCGCCAGCGCCAGTACGCCGCCGATGGCCCCGAGGATCAGCGTCCAGAGCCGCATTTTGCTGCTGAAAAGATGACTGAAGCCTACTGCGCCGTTGTAGAGACAGTGAGTGCAGACCGATCCCAGATTGATAAAGACGAACAGACAGGCCACCACTGACAGAAAGGCGCTGTGCCCCATCAGCATCGGCAGGAAGTTCCCGCCGTTGGCTAACGGATCAACAGCCGCGCCCACGGCCACGATCACCACGCCAAACAGATAGGAGATCACATTGGCGACCGGGAAGGCAGAGAACGCGGCGATCACCGCCGAACGGCCATTCTTCGACCAGCGGGTAAAGTCCGCGGTCATGGTCCCGGAGTCAGCAAAACCAGCCACCACCATGGTGACTGCGGTGCCCATGCTCATGGCACCGGCGGCGCTGGCGCTGCCCTTCCACTGCGTCACCACCGAGAAGTCGTGCTGTTTGCTGATCAGCCACAGTGCCACAATCCCCAGCACCACAAACAGTGGCGCGGCAATCATCCCCAGCACCGACAGCGCCCGCACGCCCAGGAACGTGATGCCGGTGTAGAGGATCATGGCAAAGGCCGTCACCGCCAGCGCATTCCAGCCAAAGGTCTGATTAATCACCGTGCCGGTGAGGCCGGTCTGGAAGGCATACCAGCCGATCACCACCGTCGAAAGAAAACCTGAGACCAGGATGTAGCCTTTGCTGCCAAAGGTGCGTCTGGCCTGCAGGGCGAAATTCATCCCGCTGTTACCAGCGTACCAGCTCAGCGCGCCGACATAGGCGAACAGCACCAGGTTGCCCAGCAGAATGGCGATCAGCGCGGGCCAGAAACCCAGATGCCAGGTGATGATGCCGCCAAACAGCGCATTGGTGAGGATCATCGGAAATCCAAACCAGACCGCCGAGACGGAGCGGGTTGAGTGGCGATGCGACAATGGCACCGGCTCATGTTCAAACTCCTGCTCCAGCGCAGGTGTATCAGAGTTTTTCATTGGGCGATTCCGGGTTGAAGGTGATTCCACGGCTGAATGCGCTCGAAAGCGGCACTGGCAGCCAGCACTAAAGCATCATCAAGATGACGTCCGACAATCTGCAGACCGATGGGCAAGCCGCTGGCGGTGAAACCGGCGGGCACAGACGCGGCGGGCTGACCGGTGAAGTTGAACGGGTAACAGAACGAGAGCCAGTGATCGTTGCGGACCATACGGCCATCGATGATCTCCGGTCCCTGCATCCCCAGCGGAAACGGCGGTACTGCCAGCGTGGGGGTGATCAGCAGATCAAAGCGCTGCATAAAGCGCCACAGGCTGTTGCTGACCGCTTTGCGGGTGGCGATGGCATCGGTGAAGTTTTCCGCCCGCCAGTCACGCTGCAGCATGGCGACCAGATGCGGCGACATCTCACTGCCCTGCTTTGCCATCATCTGGCGCATGCCAGTGAGGTCGCTCTCCATCGCCACCAGCGCGCCAAAGGCGGCGGCCGGATCGGGGAAACCGGGATCGGCCAGCTCCAGTTCCGCACCGATTTCAGCGGCGAAACGCTTCACCGCTGCGCTGACCACCGCCCGTACTTCCGGGTCAACGGCCACATAGCCAAAATCTGCGCTGAAGGCGATGCGGAGTTTGCCAGGCAAATGTTGCGTTGCGCCCAGCCAGTCAACGTCGCTGCAGGGGATCGAGTGGCGGTCGCGCATATCCGGCCCCGCCATCAGTGACATCATCAGAGCGGCATCGCGTACGCTGCGCGTCATCGGCCCGATATGCTCCAGCGACTCCCAGCTCGACACGCCGGGATAACGTTCATCACGACAGCCAGGCCACAGCGGCACCCGGCCCATTGACGCCTTGAAGCCAAAAATACCGCAGTGCGCCGCCGGAATGCGTACAGAACCGCCGCCGTCGCTGCCCAGCGCAATCGGACAGAGCCGCGCCGCCACTGCAGCACCTGATCCGGCGCTGGAACCGCCGGGCGTCATCGCCAGATTCCAGGGGTTACCCGGCGACGGGAACAGCGGATTGTGCCCGACGCCGCTGTAGCCAAACTCCGGCGCAGTGGTCTTGCCCAGCAGAATAGCGTCGGCGGCCAACAACCGTTCCACCGTGATGTCGTCATCTTCCGGCACGAAGTCTTTGTACGCCGCCGAACCAGAGGTCGTTCTGACGTTCGCGGTGCAGATTAAATCTTTTACCGCCAGCGGTACGCCCGCTAAAGCGCCCAGTGTCTCTCCGCGCGCCCGGCGGGCATCGACGGCTCTGGCCTGTTCCATCGCCCGTTCCGGCGTCGGGGTACAAAAGGCCTGTATCGCCGGTTCCCGCAGCTCCATCCGCGCCAGCGCCGCCCCGGTCAGCTCGCAGGCCGAGACTCCCCCGCTACGGATCAGTGCAGCCATCGTGGTGGCATCTTCGTCTAATAAGGAGTCAAACATGGGTTACCTCACCAAAGTGTACCTGTCAGCTAGTGCATGAAGCGTGCCAGATAGCGAGTAACCGGACGGTCTGAGACAGGGATGCCAGATGGAATACGGGCTGGGATACAAGATCGAATTCTTATGATGTCGGAGGCGGGCTGCTGTTTATTTTTTCAGCACGATGATGGCGCAGGGCTGCGCGATAAGGGGGCGTAATAGCTGAATGGTTAACGGCCTGGCTGAGGTCTGTTTTGACGTGTTCGATGGTATGGAGTGCCTGGGTGATTTCCGCCATATCAGCCTCGCCGGGTTAGGCAGTGCTGTCGTTTTGAAAAGCGTCTTTCTGGCGTTAATGGCACACCTTGAAAGTTTTTCTATCGGCGGTTTTGTTTTCCAGGCTGCGTCTGGAGAGATCGTTGACCGCAATCGTCCGACACCCCTTGAGGAGATCTACGACGCTTTGCTTGGGTTAAAAAATGAACTACGCTACAATCGCCGGACAGGGTTGCCGAAGAAAGCGCCACAACCTTTAATCCCGGACTGTTTCCGGGCTTATAAAGTAGTGACTACAGGGAGAGCTTGCTATGTCGTTTTATGATAAACACAATGGTACCACAGATGCGGCTGATGCCGAGAACAGGGAGTTAAGGGCACTATTGGTCGCTGAATGGCTGGCCAGGCCCGATCTGCCCGCCATTAAAGCCCAGCTAGCGCAGGCGAAAAAATGCTCGTCATCTGCCCTGTTACGCCGCAAGCTTAAAGAGCTGAATGCGCGCGAAATGCAGGAAGATAAGATTCGGGATTAGCACTTAAAGGCCCGATAAACGGGCCTGATGAATTTTTTATGGCTTCAGACTTACCCGTAGACGGCTTCCCGCCCAACACAGTGCATTCACCTCTACTCCGGAAAATCCGTCTCCACCGACGCCTGTTTCCACGCTTCGATCTCAGCCAACCGCTCTTTAAGCTTACTGGTTACGGCATCATGGCCCCAGGCACCCATCACCAGATGGCGTGGCGGGTTGTCATGTTCGGTGATGGCAATCATTGCCCTGGCGGCCCGCGCCGGATCGCCCTTTTGAGTGCCGCTGTATTCGGACGTCGCTTTCATCCGCGCAGCAGCAGTATCTGCATATTCCGGCAGGGTACTCGGCGTCTGGTGCAGTGAGCGTCCGGCCCAGTCGGTGCGGAACGGACCTGGCTCGACACAGGTAACGCGAATGCCCAGCGGCCCCGCTTCCAGCGCCAGCGAATCTGACCAGCCTTCCACCGCATGTTTGCTGGCAGAGTAGTAGCCTGAGCTGGCAAAGCCAATTAAGCCTGCCACCGAGGTAATGTTGATGACGTGGCCGCTGCGCGCCTTTCTCATCGCGGGCAGCACGGCGCGGGTCAGGGCAAACAGGCCAAAAACGTTGGCATCAAACTGCGCGCGGATTTCGCTTTCCACACCCTCTTCCACCGAGCTTTGATAGCCGTAACCGGCGTTGTTTACCAGCACATCGATGGTGCCGAACGTGTCGAGTGCCGCTTTGACGGCCTGGTCGATGCTCGCCTGGTGGGTGACATCCAGCGCTACTGCCAGCGCGTTATCGTGTCCCTCAACCAGATCGGCAATGGAAGATGTATCACGTGCCGTCACGACGACCTTAAAACCACGCGCGATGGTCTGCTGCGCCAGTTCACGACCAAATCCGGTCGAACATCCCGATATTAACCAGACAGGGCTGGAGTGAGCAGTCATGGTAAGACTCCCGTTGATGATGAAGTGACTGGAGACCCGGACGCGAGTGCATCCGGGATTTAAGGTTAGCGAGGCGCGGCTGCCCCACTTAGCCCTTAATGCTTTTTATTGAACAGCTGGCTGGCGGTGTCGCTGATGATCTGTGCCGCGCCGCGATCGCCTTTCACCATCGACGCCATAAAGGCTTTCGCCTGTTTAAAGGTGATGTGCGGCGGTAACGGGGCAACTTCCGGATCGGTTTTCACCTCCAGCAATACCGGGCGATCGGCGCTGAGCGCACGCTGCCAGGCCGCCGCCAGATCGTCAGGATTATCGACAAAAATACCGACCATCCCCAGCGACTGCGCAAACTCAGCATACTTCACATCCGGCAGTTGCTGCGAGGCGTCAAAGCGGGGATTCCCTTCCATGACCCGCTGCTCCCATGTGACCTGATTGAGATCCTGGTTGTTGAACACGCAGACGATCAGGCGTGGATCGGCCCACTGCTGCCAGTATTTCTGGATGGTGATCAGCTCTGCCATATTGTTCATCTGCATCGCACCGTCACCCACCAGCGCTACTACCGGTTTTTCCGGGTGAGCAAATTTTGCAGCAATCGCATAAGGCACCGCCGCGCCCATACAGGCCAGACCGCCGGAGAGCGAAGCGCGCTGACCCTGTTTTACCCGATAGTCGCGGGCGAACCAGTTAGCACAGGAACCAGAATCTGAAGTGACAATGGCGTTGTCCGGTAGCTGAGGTGACATTTCCCACACCACCCGCTGCGGATTGACCGGATTAGCCGGAGCCATCGCACGCTCTTCCATCAGCGTCCACCAGTCCCGCACCTGAACCGCGATATCCTCCTGCCAGCTGCGATCCTCTTTATGCTCCAGCAACGGCAGCAGCGCGCGAAGGGTTTCAGCCGCATCGCCATGCAGATTCACTTCGCTGGGATAGCGCAGGCCAAGCATGGCAGGATCGATATCAATCTGCACAGCACGCGCCTTGCCCTCTTCCGGCAGGAATTCCGTCCACGGGAAGCCGCTGCCGATCATCAGCAGGGTGTCGCAGTTCTGCATTAAATCGGATGAAGGTTTGGTGCCGAGCAGGCCAATCGAGCCAGTGACAAAAGGCGCGTCGTCCGGCAGCACATCTTTGCCCAACAGTGCTTTTGCCACGCCCGCGCCCAGCACATTGGCGACCTGTACCACTTCCACGGCGGCGTTGCGTGCGCCCGCACCGATCAGAATTGCCACTTTTTTACCGGCGTTAAGTACCTCGGCGGCGCGTTGCAGATCTGCTTCATAAGGAATGACTTTAGGACGCTGATAGCCGCTGCCGGAATGGGTAAAGCCGTGCAGATGCTGCGGTGGCTGCCACTCTTCATCCTGAATATCTTTAGGGATGATGATCACCGCCACGCCGTTTTGCGCTTTGGCGATGCGCACGCCCCGGTCGAGCAGATGGCGAACCTGGGTTGAACTCGAAGCTTCCTGAACGAAGTTGGCAACGTCCGAGAAGATGCGATCCAGGTTCATCTCCTGCTGATAACTGGAGCCGCGCGCGGTCGCTTCCGCCTGTCCGGCAATCGCCAGCACCGGAGCATGATCCATTTTGGCATCATAGAGTCCGGTCAGCAGATGGGTCGCGCCGGGCCCGCCGGTAGAGAGGCAGACGCCCAGCTCACCGGTGAATTTGGCGTGTCCTGCCGCCATAAAGGCCGCCATCTCTTCGTGGCGTACCTGAATAAATTCGATGCCGTCGCCTTTGGCGTTAGCACGCTGAATGGCGCCCAGCACCCCGTTGATGCCATCTCCCGGATAGCCATAGATGCGTGTGACGCCCCACTCTTTCAGGCGCTGGACAAAAAAATCACTGGTTTTCATGCTCATCGTCGCGTTTCCCCTTGTAGTCCATGCAGACTTAAAGCGTAGTAGACGATGCGCAATCGCCGTTAATTGTTCGCCATTGCCGGGTATCGCTGACGCAAATCACTGAATATTTGTGCCATATCCGCCGTTTCGCCTATCTCTGCCACCGCCCGGAATACCTGGGTTTTCAGGAAGTGACGCCAGCTCACCGGCGCGCTTGCCAGAAAGGCGGTAAGTAACTGATAACGCTGTGGCGTCCAGAGCGTTTCGAAGCGACTCCGTGCTTCGCCGTGCTCAAAATGGTGCGCAGCCTGCTGCGGCATCGTGGTGCGCAGGTGCTCCGTTGCTGCCCGATCCACGTGGTGATCAACCACCACCACGCCATACTGCGTCCTGGCTGCCGCGACGCTGAGATAACCGCAGCGCACATCCTGCATCACCGCATCGGCATCGCGCTGTGTCGGCAGGCCATAACCGCCCGCGCCGGGTCCGCGCACTTCGACCACGTCACCCGGCAGGCAGTGGATCACATCAGTGTTACCGTGATTGATGACCTCACCGTCGCGCCGGGTACGGAAGTAAGAGAGCGCCCCACTCTGGCCGCCGACGACGCCCGCCGAGGCAAACACCGATCGGTTACGGTTGCGCGCGGTAATGGTGGTATTGGGCGAGAAAATCTCAAATGCCATTTCGGTGGCTAAACCGCCGCGATAGCGACCGGCTCCGGCGCTGTCCTGCGCCAGTCCATAGCGGTGAAAACGGATCGGCACTTCCGCTTCGTTGATCTCAATCGGGGTGTTTTTCAGGAAGGCGGACAGCCCGCCAGAGCCATCGGGCCCGTCGTGACGCGGCGTGCCGCCCGCGCCGCCGCCCACCGGCCCCAGCGAGGCGACCACGCTGCGGTTCTGTGTCTGGGTACGGATGTTCATGATTGAGTTACCGCCCGGTGAATTTGCGGGCAGACGGTCCGGCATCGCCAGCGAGAAGACGCCGATGGTGGCAATCTGCGACAGCGCACAGGTCAGCGAGCGCATCCCCACCGCTGCGGGCGCTTCACAGTTCATCACGGTGCCAGGCGGCAGGATTGCCCGCGTCGGCCGCAGCGTACCGGCGTTAAGCAGCAGAGTGCGATCAAGGGTTGAGAGCACATAGGTGACGCCCACCAGCGCCAGCGGATGCCGCTCACGTCCGCCGGTCGGCATATTCAGCGACGAAGCCAGCTGCGGGTCGCTGCCGGTATAGTCCAGTTCCAGCTGATCGCCCTGCACCCGCAGCGTAATGGCGATGCGGCAGGGATAACCGCCCTCGCCATCTTCATCGGCGTAGTCGGCATAAAAGTATTCCCCGTCGGGAATGGTTTTGATAATGCTGCGCGCCTGCGCTTCGGCGTAATCGAGAATGCCTTCGACGCCCTGCAAGAAATCATCGATGCCAAAGCGGGCAATGATGTCGTGGATTTTGCGCTCGCCGACGTTCACCGAGGCCAGCTGGGCTTTGAAATCGCCCCAGTTCTGATCCGGCACCCGCACGTTGAGCCGCATGATGCTGGCGACCTCTTCGTTAAGCTGACCCTGACGCATGATCTTCAGCGGCGGAATGCGGATCCCCTCCTGCACAATATCGGTCAGCGAGCGCGACAGCGAGGCAGGCACCGCGCCGCCGACGTCGGTGTTATGAATATGACCGACCACGAAGCAGACGATTTCGCCCTCGTGGAACACCGGTTTCCAGATGTGGATGTCGGGCGAATGGGTCGCAACGTTGCCGGCATAAGCGTCGTTGGTGATGCAGATATCGCCGTCGGCATACTCATCAATCAGCGCCAGCACCGGCGCATAGTCGATGCCGCTGTACCAGGGTGCGCCGAAGCTGCGCGGCGAGGCAAATGCCAGCCCGCTGCGGCTGACAATCTGGCAGGAGAAATCTTCCGTCTCTTTAACAAAGGTAGAGTGCGCGGTGCGCATCAGGGTAAAGGCCATCGCATCGGCAGCGGCGGCGCAGTAGTTCGCCAGAATCTGTAAGTTACGTCCATCAATCGCCATGTTATGCCTCGCTCGCCGTGATCAGCAGATTACCGAAAGAATCGACCGTGACGCCCATGCCGGGCGGCACACAGGTGGTGCAGTCATCCTGAGCGATGATGACCGGGCCGCTGAGCTGATGTCCGGCGCGCAGCACCGAACGCAGGACTAAATCCACCTGATGCCAGCCGCCGTCGATCCACGCCCTGGTCTGCTTCAGTACCGGCACCGGTTCCGTAGCGGGTGCCAGCGGGTTGATCACCGGTTTCGGCGTCGGTGAGGCGATGACCAGCCGCAGGTTGATCAGCTGCACTGGTGCCTCCGGATCGCAGTGACCAAACAGTTGCTGGTGCTGCCGATCAAAGGCGTCATGCAGCGCAGTGAAATCCGCCTGCGTCAGCCAGCTCGCCTCCAGCGGCACGTCGATCTCAAACGACTGGCCGCGATAGCGCATATCTGCACTGAACTGCAGGCTGTATGGCATGTCGCTGCCGTGCTCCTGCGTCAGCCAGCCGCAGGCGCACTGCTGTAATGCTTCGGCTTCACTGGCTAAGGTGTCGGCCAGCGCAGGCGTCAGATCGCCGTAAAGCGTGCGGATAAAGTCATTGCGGATATCCGCTACCAGCCCGCCCAGCGCGGAGAGCACGCCCGGCGTCGGTGGCACAATCACCCCTTTCATGTTCAGCTCGCGGGCGAGAAAACAGCCCATCATCGGGCCCGCTCCGCCAAAAGCGAGGAACCAGAATTCACGCGGATCGAGTCCAAAGCGCGACAGCAGTCCACTGGTGTCGCTGTACATGCTGGAAATCGCCAACTGGATAGCGGTCTCGGCGGTCTCCTCTACCGAAATATCGAGCGCATTGGCCAGTGGCTGCCAGGCCGCACAGGCAGCGGCGACATCCACGGTGACCGCATTATAACCCAGCGCACCGTGGCCCATCATGCCGCAGGCGGCAAAGGCATCGGTGGCAGTCGGCTGTGTGCCACCGCGCTGGAAGCAGACCGGCCCCGGCAGCGATCCGGCGCTGTCCGGCCCCATCTGCAATACGCCCTGACCATCGATCCACGCCAGCGAGCCGCCGCCCTGACCCACCGAGGTAACGGCGACAGAAGGAATAAAAATCGGGAAATCCCCGATGATTTCGCCATTGCCCTGCGCCACTTTGCCGTCGATGATCACCGCCACGTCGGCGCTGGTGCCGCCGATATCCAGGCTGAGGATTTTGTCAAAACCGCAGGCGCTGGCGAGGTAACTGGCCCCGATCACGCCGGACGCGGTGCCGGAGAGCACCATCTGCACGCATTCGCGTTTCGCCTGGTCAACCCCCATCACCCCGCCGTTGGATTTGGTGATGCGCGGCGGCGGCCTCACGCCAAGCCGTTTCAGTGCCTGCTCAAAGGACTCCAGGTAATGGATCACCATCGGCTGCACATAGGCGTTGATGGTGGCGGTGATGGTGCGTTCATATTCGCGGATAATCGGCCAGATATCGGATGAACAGGAGGTCAGCAATTCAGGCGCCACCTCATCAATGATTGCTTTCACCGCCGCTTCATTGTGCCGGTTGCGATAACTGTGCAGTAGCGACACCACAATGCCCTGACAGCCTGCGGCACGTGCCTGCTCAATGGCGTCGAGCACGCTCTGCCGATCCACCGGTTGCAGCACGTTGCCGTGGGCGTCGCTGCGTTCACGAATAGCAAACACCCTGTCGCGGGTGATCAGCGGAGCGGCACGCCGCGAGAAAAGGTCATGGATATGCGGGATTTTAAGCCGGGCCAGCTCCAGCACATCGCAGAAGCCCTCCGTGGCGAACAGGGCCAGCCGCACGCCGCGCCGCTGGATCACCGCGTTAATGCCTACCGTAGTGCCGTGGGTGAAGTAGCCAATTTCTGCGGGATCGATGCCCTGATGCTGCTGAAACTGCGCCAGCCCGGTTACGATTTCGCTGCCTGGCTTGTCCGGGCGCGACAGGACTTTCAGGGTGTGGATCTGGTTCGTTTGCTGATCGAGCACGGCGAAATCGGTAAAGGATCCGCCAATATCCACGCCAACGCGGTATCGCATATCGGGTTAACTCCAGTGTCAGGAAGGGGGGAATTCCATCAGCATCTCGGGATGCTGTACCACACACCAGCCGAGCCGCTGGTAGACCTGATGGGCATCCTGGGTTGAGAGCATCCAGCGATGCACCGTTTGCAGCTCCGGGTGTTCACGGACGCAGGTCGCCAGCCAGCTGCCCAGCCCGTGACCACGCCAGTTTTCATCAATCATCACGTCGCAGAGCCAGCCAAAGCGGGTGTAGTCGGTGATGAGTCGCGCAAAGCCAATCTGTCTCTGCTGGTGATAGAGGCCAAACGGCAACGAACCGGCAATCGCCCGCACGGTTTTGGCCTGGGGCTGACCTTTGGCCCAGTAGGACTTCTCCGCCAGCTGGATGTGGATCCAGTTAAGGTCGAGCTGCTGGCGGCGGGTAGAAACGGTGAACGCATCGCGCTGCCACTGCTGGTCAGCAATCTGTAATGAGTCCATGACAACTCCTTGTATCGGTTGAAATCAGTGTAAAAGGGTTCGTGCGCCAGTTGAGACTGTAGCGCGCCACAAAACCGGCTGCAGCAGCTGAATTTTTCAGCGGAAAAAAATTTTATGCTGAGGGGGATTGGGCATATTGAAGCGGTAAACGAAGCAGAGGGATAACGCTTTTAGAAGGCAGTGACAAAGCGGGATAGCGGTAACGGCCCTCTCTCCAGTGGAAGTGAAAGAGGGTGACCGCCTGCTATGCGCCGAATTCGACTGAGTTGTGCTTGCTGATCAACGATCGCAACGGCACGCTGCTTTTCATAATTGGGGATTTAATCACGATATAGCTGAAGTACTTGTCGATGCCGATCTGCGCATCGAGCATCTTCTCAATCACTTCCTGGTAATGTTCAATACTGCGGGTAATAAAGCGCAGCAGATAGTCATAGCCGCCGGTGATCAGATGGCACTCCATCAGTTCATCGACATCGCGCATCGCACTTTCGAATTTCATAAAGTCTTCCCGGCGATGACCTGAAAGGGTGACTTCGGTAAAGACGGTCACCGAATCGGTAATGCGGGTGAGATTAATGTGCGCTTCATAACCGGTGATAAAACCGGCCTGTTCAAGACGTTTGACCCGTTGCAGACAGGGACTGGGCGAGAGGCCTACGGCGTCGGCGAGGTTAACGTTGCTGATACGGCCATCTTTCTGGAGTTGCACCAGGATGTTGATGTCGATGCGGTCGAGTTTCATTAAGCCGTTCATAGCACCCCCCTCATTGTCAGAGCCTGTTGGGCCAGGCGCTTAATCAAATGTTCAGAACCTCCCGAAGATATAACACGCTTTACCGTAAACGCGCCAGCGCTTCGCAGTGGTTATACCAGCGGGAGATTTTAAAATTACCCTAACAAAATCAATGAGGAATACAGTTTTAACCCAACCGGCCAGTGGCGCGGGCCAGCGCAATATCGAAGATATGAAGCGCCTCTTCCAGCTGTGAGTCGGTGGTCACCAGCGGGGCCAGGAAACGGATGGTGTTGCGATGCAGGCCGCATTTGATCAGCAGCAATCCTTCCTGACAGGCGCTGTCGAGGATCTTCTGGGTCAGCACCGCATCAGGACGGCCCGTTTCGAAGTCGAGAATCTCCACGGCCTGCATGAAGCCCACGCCGCGCACATCACCGATGCAGGCATATTTTTCCGCCAGCTGTCGCAAACGGGCATTGAGCTGTTCACCGAGCTGACAGGCGCGCTGCAGCAGGTTCTCATGCTCAAACAGATCCAGTACCGCCAGCGCCGCCGCACAGCCCAGCGCGTTGCCGCCGTAGGTGCCGCCTAATCCGCCGGGCGTTGGCGCATCCATGATCTCCGCACGGCCGACCACGCCGGAAATCGGCAGACCGCCGCCCAGGCTTTTCGCCAGGGTGATTAAATCCGGTTTGATCCCCAGCTGCTGGAAGGCAAACATCGTACCGGTACGTCCGAAGCCGGACTGCACTTCATCACAGATCAGCACAATGCCGTGCTGGCTGGTGATGCGGCGCAGCGCCTGCATAAAGGCGGGACCGGCGGGCAGGAAGCCGCCATCGCCCTGGACCGGCTCGATAATAATCGCCGCCACACGCTCCGGCAGGATCTGCACCGCAAAAAGCTGATCCATCGCCTTCAGACAGTCCGCTTCGGTGATACCGTGCAGCGGGTTCGGGAATGGCAGACGGTAGATATCGCCAGGGAACGGGCCAAAGTTCTGTTTGTAAGGCGCGGACATACCGGTCAGGGTGACGCCCAGCAGGGTGCGGCCATGAAATGCCCCATCAAAAGCGATGATGCCGGGGCGCTGGGTGTGTGAGCGGGCAATCTTCACCGCATTTTCCACCGCTTCGGCACCGCTGGTGAAGAAGACGCTTTTAT
The DNA here is from genome assembly GCF_058148845.1 of Pantoea sp. RCC30.1. Taxonomy (NCBI): domain Bacteria; kingdom Pseudomonadati; phylum Pseudomonadota; class Gammaproteobacteria; order Enterobacterales; family Erwiniaceae; genus Pantoea; species Pantoea sp. RCC30.1. Next base: position 55,195 of record NZ_JBXUHX010000025.1, read on the forward strand.
ACGCCTCATCGCCACCGACCAGTTTGTTCAGCCGCTGCGCCAGCTCGATATAGCCCGGATAAGCCACGACCTGGAAGCAGGCGTGAGACACCAGACCGAGCTGGCGGGTCACCGCATTGACTACCGCGGGGTGATTGTGGCCGACATTCAGCACGCCGATGCCGCCCACAAAGTCGAGATAGCGATTGCCCTCAACGTCCCATACTTCACTGCCTCTGGCGCGTTCGATCACCAGCGGATGGGCGGTAACGACACCGCGCGGCACATTCTGCTCGCGTGCATCCAGTAACAGGCTGTTATCGGAATATGCTTGCTGCTCTGCCATGACATTCTGCATTTTAAACCCTCATCCACGTATCGTTCGGTTGGCTCAAGTATCGCAACCTGCTGGTTTCTCACGCTGCCGTAATTGCCCGGGCAGCGGCATTTCCTGTCAAAATCCCGCTGCATTCAGCAGGGAAATTTCTCTGCCAGCGCCTGACGAATCAGCGTGGCAAAAACGTTAACCCCATGCGGGATCAGCGCATCGTTGAAGTCGTAAGCGGCATGGTGCAGCGGCTTGCAGGGTGCCGATCCCAGCCACAGATAGGCACCGGGCCGCGCCTGCAGCATAAAAGCAAAATCTTCCGAGGTCAGCGCGGGCCTGGGCGCGGCGTCAGCCGGGATGCCCGCCTGCTTCAACGCCTCCAGGCAAAACTGTGCTTCCGCCGCGCTGTTAATCGTTGCCGGGTAGTAACGCAGATAGTTCACTTCTGCGCGCAGGCCATGGGCAGCGGTGATGTGCCCGGCCATCTGGCGCAGCCGCCTTTCAATCGTATCCTGCGCCGCCGGGCTGAAAGTGCGCACCGTGCCGGTGATGTTCGCCTCTGCCGGGATCATGTTGTGCGAAAAACCGCCCTGCATCCGGGTGACGGTGAGCAGTGCCGTTTCACACGGATCCAGGGCGCGGGAGACCAGAGTATTCAGCTGCACCACCAGCTCACTGGTCGCCAGCAGCGTATCGTGAGTCAGGTGAGGCTGTGCGGCGTGACCGCCTCCGCCCAGCACCCGGATATCAAAGCGGTCAGCCGCCGCCATGATGGCGCCGGGCCGGGTCTGTACCTGCCCGAGCGGCAGTTCGGGCCAGTTATGAATGGCGTAGACTGCTTCGCAGGGGAAGCGGCTGAAGAGGCCGTCATCGATCATCGCTTTTGCGCCTGCCAGCCCCTCTTCGGCGGGCTGGAAGATAAAACAGACGCGGCCGTCAAAGCTGACATCGCGCGCCAGTATTTCGGCGGCCCCCAGCAGCATTACGGTGTGACCGTCGTGGCCGCAGGCGTGACTCACCTGCTCTGCCCGGCTTTGCCAGTTGGTGCCGCTCTGATCCTGCATCGGCAGCGCATCCATATCGGCGCGCAGACCGATCATGCGTTCACTGCTGCCCTTCTTCAGTATCCCGACCACGCCGGTTTTACCGATACCGCGATGCACTTCAATGCCCAGCTGTTGCAGGAAATTCGCCACGATGTCGCTGGTGCGCTGCTCCTGAAAACCCAGCTCAGGGTGCGCATGCAGATCGCGGCGCAGTGCCACTAAATGTTCCATCTTAATATCCTCGCGAACGGTCAATCTCACCGTGCAGCGGCTCGCCACGCTGGTAGCGCCGCAGGTTTTCCAGCAGTGCCGCAATGGCGCTCTCATTCTGTGTCTGACTGGCGATGTGCGGTGTGAGCCAGATGGCGGGATGGTGCCAGAACGGATGACCAGCCGGTAACGGCTCCGGATCGGTAACATCGATCACGGCAGCACGGAGCTGACCACTCTCCAGCGCGTCGAGCAGATCGTCATGATTCAGTTGCGGGCCGCGCCCGGCCTGCACCAGCGCCGCGCCCTGTGGCAGCTGGCTGAATAGCGGCTTATTCAGCAAACCCTGTGTAGTGTCAGTCAGCGGCAGCAGGCAGACCAGAATCTCGCTGTGCGCCAGAAACGCCTCAAGTTGGTCGTCACCGTGCCAGCAGCGGACGTCGGGAATCTGGCGTGGTGTGCGGCTCCAGCCTGCGCAGTCAAAGCCCAGCGCCACCAGCTGCGCTAACGCAGCCTGTCCCAGTTCGCCCAAGCCCATCACACCTACCCGACGCTGCGCGGCCGGTAATGCCGCATGGGCCAGCCACTGCTGCTGGCGCTGCTGCTGGAAATAGCGCGGCATGTCGCGATGCAGACCGAGCACTGCGAAGGTGACATATTCCACCATACCCTGCGTCAGGCTTGGCTCGATCATTCTGATCACCGGCAGATCGGGCGGCAGCGCACTGAAGTCAAACTGATCGGCTCCCGCACCCACCGAGAACAGCAGTTTTAGCCGGGGAAACAGCGCCGGAATGCCTTCGGGAGGCTGCCAGGCAACCAGCGCCTCAACCTGCTCTGGATCGCCGGTTTCAGGCCAGATATGCAGCTGAATGTCAGGCGCATGCTCTGCCAGCCAGCGCTGCCAGATTCGGCCACGTTCCGGCTCCGATTTATAGACGATATGCATCAGGCCATCGCCTGTGTCATTAGTCCAAACGCCTGCATACCCTGCGGCGTCCAGGGCGTGCCGCGCACCATGGTGGTGGGTGCATCGACCTGAGGAATGCCCAGACTCTCAAGCCAGGCGGCCATCGGCAGAGCCCCGTCGGTGTCGATACGCAGGAACTGCCCCTGCAGCGACTGCATCAGTGAGGCCACCAGCGCCTGAGCAGCCGGGAAGTCCGCCGCGATGACCGGGCCTATCGCCCAGCCGTGACCAAAGCGGCGCAGGCTGGCGAAGCCCTTAATCTGCTGCTGCGCATCCTCTAAGAGCACTGTCTGGCCGTCGCGCAGTAAATGCTCAATAAGCGCAGGACGATGCATACCATTTGCCTGCTGATCCCGCGTCACCAGTGTGGCGTGATCGGCCTGGGTCGCGGGTCGCAGCTGCATTCCCGCCGGGATAACAATTTCCGGCAGCGTGGTCACTTCACGAGTCTGGTGCTGGCGAATCTCACCGCAACTGACAAAGCCGAGCTTTTCATACAGGCCTTTGCCCATTTCGGTCGCGTGCAGACGCACATTACAGTCGGGGACTTTTTCCAGCTGCGCCAGCATCAGCTGTTTACCCAGGCCACGCCCCTGCTGCTGGTTATCGACAATAATCAGTCCCAGCGTGGCGGCACGGTCGCCCCAGCGCCAGAGTACTGCGCTGCCAATCAACTTACCCTGCTCTTCAATTACCGTGCCCTCACCCAGCTGCAGCGCCAGCGCCCAGTCTTCGCGTCGGTGGGGCCATTTCAGCGCCTGCGTTAAGGTGAAACACGGGTCGAGATCGTCTGGCGTCATTGCGCGTATTATCAGGCTCATTACAGGTCTCCTTACATCATGCCTGGCGTTTCAAGTCCGCTGCCGTCAACCAGACGGCTGTAGCGGTAAGGTGTCGGATCAACGATCGGAGTGGCTTCAGTGGCAAGGTCGGCTGCCAGTCGTCCGGCACCCGGTCCGATACCGAAGCCGTGGGCGCTGTAACCCGCCGAGAGCACCAGCCCCGGCAGTTTCGCCACGGTAGAGATCACCGGAATCGCGTCCGGGGTGCTGTCAATCATGCCGCCCCACGACTGCGCCAGCCGGAGGTTCGCCAGCGCCGGGTATTCACGCCGCATCGCCGCCAGGCCCTCTTCCACGATTTTTGCATCGGCAGCCGGATCGAGAATACGCATGCGCTCAAACGGTGACTCGCGGTCAAATGACCAGCCACCCATCGCTTCCGGCCCGTTGAAGAACGGCGACAGGCCGAGATTCAGGGTGAGATTCTTGCGGCGGCTTTTAAAGGTCGGATAGAACTGGCGGGCATAACGCAGCCCCTGCGCACCCGGCTCCAGTCGACCGCGACCCGAGACGGACACGGTGTAACTGCCGTCCATTTGTGGCCGGCAGGCAAAGCCCGGCGTGTAGAGCGGCATGGCGATCGCCTGCTCGATAGGCTGCGTGCGGAAGGCCGTGCCGATCACGTTGCCCAGCGGCAGATCGATGCCGTGACGGCGGCAGAACATTGAGGTCCAGGCTCCGGCGGCGCAGATGACCCGGCTGGTTTTGATCAGGCCACGTTCGGTCCAGACGCCGCTGACCCTGCCGCCAGCGATATCCAGCCCGCGCACCGCGCACTGCTGAAACAGCAGCGCACCTTTTTTCAGCGCGCCCGCCACCAGTCCCGGTGCTGCCAGCCTCGGCTCGGCGTGGCCGTCTGTAGGCGCTGAAAGACCGCCCCGCCAGCTTGTTGTACTGCCGGGCGTCATCGCTTTGGCCTGCTCCGCCGTGAGAATCGAACTGTTAATGCCATAGCCTTTCGCCATCTGGATCCATTTATCCCAGGCCGCGATGTCCGACTCTTCCTGTGTGGCGTAAACCAGCCCGCTGCGGCGGAACCCCAGCTCTTCGCCGGTTTCATCGTTCAGCTCCCCCCAGCGTTGCAGCGCATAGATAATCAGCGGCAGTTCACGCTCATCGCGGTTCTGCTGGCGACACCAGCCCCAGTTGCGGCTCGACTGCTCCGCGCCTACCAGGCCTTTTTCAATCAGCACAACCTTCAGTCCCTGCTTCGCCAGCTCCCAGGTGGCTGCGGCACCGGCAATACCGGCGCCAATCACCACCACGTCGGCGGAATCGGGGAAATTCGCACTGTCCTGTACATAACGAATCGGTGCAGGCATAACAAGATGACCTCTGTTGTCAGTATCTGGTCTGGCACAGGGCAACACGGCCGCTGTGCGTATGTGCGTCACCTGCGCAATGCATCAGTGCTGTGCAGGCGGGTAAATCAGAGCGAGCAATAACTCACTCAGCTTTTAAAATCTCTTCATGCTCATCCAGCCAGCCCTGACGCAGCTCCGGTACCGCGCGCTTCAGGCGCTCGAAATACAACTCGCTGGTCGGCTTGTCGTAGTCGTTGCGCGCCAGCTGGGTAACGATGCGACCGCTCTTCATCACCACAATTTCGTCGCACACCGCGCGTACCGCATGCATATCGTGACTGATAAAGATCACCGACAGCCCCAGCTCACGGCGCAGTTCGCTGATTAAGTCGAGTACGGCGGCGGCAACCACGGTATCGAGCGCCGAGGTCACTTCATCACACAGGATCAGATCCGGTTCAGCCGCCAGCGCACGCGCCAGATTGACACGCTGCTTCTGTCCGCCGGAGAGCGCCCAGGGACGTCGCCACAGTACGCTGCGCGGCAGCTTTACCAGATCCAGCAACTGATAAAGTCGTTGCTGGCGGGCCGCCCCGCTCAGGCCATGAAACAGCGTCAGCGGTCGCGACAGGATGCGCTCAACGCTGTGGGCCGGATTCAGTGCGGTATCCGCCATCTGGAACACATACTGAATGCGCCGCAGCTCATTGTCAGGGCGTTTTTGCATATCGCCCGCGATGTAGTGGCCGTTAAACAGGATGTGGCCGTGACTGGGGGCGTTGAGTCCGGCAATGGCGTGTGCCAGGGTGGTTTTGCCCGAGCCTGATTCACCGATAATGCCAATCGCCTGCCCCTTCCACAGCTTGAGGTTGATCTCCTCCAGAATACGCACTTTCTGATGACCGTCGTTACCGCGCGGACCATAACCTGCGCTAAGGTCACGCACCTCCAGCAGCGGCTGAATATCGGCGGCGGCCGGGCACCAGTTGCTGGGCCGCTCTTTCTGCCGCGCTGCGTCCATCAGTAAGCGGGTGTACTCCGCCTGCGGGGCGCCAATCAAATGCTCAGTACTGCCATACTCCGCCATTTTGCCGCGCAGCAGCACCAGAATCCGGTCAGCCATCTGCGCGACCACGGCCAGGTCGTGGCTGACGTAAATCGCGGTGACGCCACGCTGCACGACCACGCGGCGAAACGCTTTCAGCACTTCTACCTGCGTGGTTACATCCAGTGCGGTGGTGGGTTCATCAAGGATCACCACGTCAGGATCGCCAATCAGCGCCATCGCCGTCATCAGACGCTGTAGCTGACCGCCCGACACCTGATGCGGGAAACGATCGCCAATGGTCTCGGGGTTCGGCAAAGCCAGTTCGCGGAACAGGCCTATCGCCTTCTCTTTCGCCGCTTTGCGGGTCAGGGTGCCGTGGATGACCACCGGCTCAATCACCTGTTCAAGAATCTTCATCCCCGGATTAAAGGACGCCGCCGCGCTCTGGGCGATATAGGCGACTTTGTTGCCGCGAAACGCACGAAGCTGGCCCGGCGTCAGGCTGTTAACGTCGGTGCCGGCAACGTGAATGTTACCTTCGGCGATGCGGCAGCCGCTGCGGGCATAGCCCATCAGCGCCATGGCGATAGTGGTTTTACCGGAGCCGGATTCGCCTATCAGCGCCAGCACCTCGCCCTTCTGCACGGTGAAATGGATGTCGGAAACCAGGTCGATCTCTTCGCCGCGATCGGTCTGCGCGGTAACACGCAGTTTATCTACCGAAATCACCGGCATGGCGGTATGTGGTGTCACGTTCATGCTCCCTCCTTCGCCAGCGTCATCGGACGCATCGCCTGCAGGCTGTCAATGAACAGGTTGGCACCAATGGTCAGGCTGGCAATCGCCAGCGCGGGCATCAGTACCGCAGGGGAACCGTCAAACAGCCCCTGCATATTTTCACGTACCAGCGTGCCCCAGTCGGCGTACGGCGGCTGCACGCCCAGGCCCAGGAAGCTCAGGCCGCTCAGCAGCAGCACGATGTAGACAAAGCGCAGGCCGAAGTCCGTCAGCATCGGATGCACCATGTTGGGCAGGATGTCGTGAATGGCGATATACCAGCGGCTTTCGCCCCGCAGTCGTGAAGCGCGGACGTAATCCATGCTGCGCAGCGAACTGGCCATGGCAAAAGCGATGCGGAATGCGCCCGGCCAGTAGGTGAACACCGCCGTCAGGATCAGCATCGGCAGCGAGGAACCAAACACCGCGACGATCATCAGCGACAGTACCTTGCCCGGCAGCACCAGCAGTGCATCGTTAATGCGGCCGAGTAACTCCTCCAGCCAGCGTCCCGTTACCGCCGCCAGCAGGGCCA
>NZ_JBXUHX010000026.1:0-60784 GCF_058148845.1 Pantoea sp. RCC30.1
ACATTGGGATATTGCTCGATCGGAAGTTTGAGAATCGATAGCGCACCAACCAACATGATGATGATGGCGAGCACCCACGCAAAGATGGGGCGATCGATAAAGAACTTAGCCATGAATCAACGGCTCCTGTTATGACGATGACTTGTCAGACTGCGGCTTTGAATCGGGTGCCGCTTTCGCATCGTCTGAGACTTCTTGTGGGGTTACCTGTGCGCCCGGCTTGGCTCGCTGCAGACCCGTGCTGATTACACGTTCACCCGCTTTAACGCCGTCGGTGACTAACCACTTGTCACCAATCGCCTGAGAGGTGGTGACCTGACGCGCTTCCACTTTATTGTCTGCACCCACTACCATCACCGTTGCCTGACCGGTTGGGGTACGGGTTACTGCCTGTTGCGGAACCAGCAACGCATTTGGATTGGTGCCTTCATCCAGACGTGCGCGAACAAACATGCCGGGTAACAGAGCATGGTTCGGGTTCGGGACAATGGCGCGCAGGGTGATAGAACCGGTGGTCTCATCAACGGTGACGTCAGAGAACTCCAGCGTACCTTGCTGTGAATAGCTGCTGCCGTTCTGCATCAGCAGGGTCACGTTGGCTTTGCCATCGTTCTGCTTCAGCTGACCCGACTCCAGTTCTGAACGTAAGCGCATGAAATCTTCGCTCGACTGGGTAACGTCGACATACATTGGATCCAGTTGCTGTACGGTAGCCAGCGCGGTGGTCTGGGCGTTCTGTACCAGCGCACCTTCCGTTACAGAAGATTTACCGATGCGGCCACTGATAGGCGAGGTAACTTTGGTGTAAGCCAGGTTAATACGGGCTGTTTCCACGTTGGCTTTTGCAACCTGAACGGCGGCATCGTTTTGTGCGGCGGTGGCAACGGCGGTGTCGTAATCCTGCTGACTGATATATTTGGTGCCGAGTAAAGGCTTATAACGTTTGACGGTCAGCTGAGCGATGCGGGCATTGGCCTGCGCCTGAGTTAAGTCACCTTTGGCACTGTCATAGGCGGCCTGATAGGTAGCAGGATCGATCTGATAAAGAGACTGACCCGCTTTGACATCACTGCCTTCAACAAAGTTACGCTTCAGAATGATACCGGAAACCTGCGGACGGACTTCAGCCACACGGTATGCCGAGGTGCGACCAGGTAATTCAGTCGAAATTTTCAGGGGTTCAGTTTTCAGTGTTACAACCCCCACTGCTGGCGGTTGCTGGGCGGCTTGTTCGGATTTATTGTTGTCACATCCTGTTAACAAAAAGCTGCCTGATAGCATCAGGACGGCCGCCAGAGGCGATAATCCTCTGATTTTATTCATAAATAAACCTCTAGTGTCCGATATCAATTGGTCAATGGATCACAAACTGAAAAACCCATTGCTGTGGCAAGTCGCAGGTCATGCTATGGTACATACATTCACAAATGTATGTAAACTTACCTGTTTGTAAAAAAAGCCCACTATGGCACGAAAAACCAAAGCGCAAGCACTTGAAACACGACATCAAATTCTTGATGCCGCTATTGTTCTGTTTTCACAGCAAGGCGTCTCAGCCACTTCTCTGGCAGAGATTGCAACCGCAGCCAGCGTCACGCGCGGGGCTATCTACTGGCACTTCAAAAATAAAGCCGATGTATTACACGAAATATGGCTTCGTTGTGATGCTGGTCTGGACGATGTGGAACTTGAGTATCAGACAAAATACCCTGGCGATCCACTCTCTGTGTTGCGCGCAATGCTGGTCTATATCTTTGATGCGACTGCAAAGGATCCGCAGCGCCGCGCTTTGATGGAGATCATTTTCCATAAATGCGAATTTGTGGGCGAAATGTCGGCGCTGAAGAATATGCAGCAGAGCTTACTGCTGGAATGCTACGACAAAATTGAAGATGTCCTGCGACAGTGTATTGAAGCAGGACAACTTCCGGGCACGCTCAGCACGCGTCAGGCCGCTCTCATTATGCGTGGTTACGTCAATGGTATGATGGAAAGCTGGCTGTTTGCGCCGGACAGTTTTGATTTAGCCGCTGATGCGCCTGTCCTGACCAACGCCTTTATCGATATGTTGCGGCTCAGTCCGACGCTCACGGCCCTGCGCTAAACCGGCGGCTGGCGATCGCGCTTGTTTTGGTAATCCCGCTGCACCATAGCAAGCGCGGAGAGCACGGTCTCCACCGGTAACTGATGCTCTTCCAGTAGCTGAATCAGATCAACTGCCAGTTTGACGTCGTCAGGGGCGTTTTCCAGTGACATCTTTTCTCCTAAATACGTAATCGGGCAGCAACCAGCAGCATCAGTAATGCGCCGGGAACCGCCATGCCCAGGGCGCCAGCGTGAAGCGTTGCCAGCGAGCCCAGTTCAAAATAGGTGGCGATGTAGCCGCCAATCAGTGCGCCGATCATCGACAGCGTCAGGGTCGCCATCAGGCCACCGGGTCGTCCCGGCATCAGCAGACGCTTCAGCAACCCCAGCAGTAGCCCGCATATCAGCCAGCTCAGTAAGCCCATTTTTCGTCTCCGCGCAGAATTACACCCAGTATAGATGCGCTTTTGTCACGCTGCGCTTTATTCGCTGCCGCGCAACGAAGAGGCCCATTCAACCGAGCGAATCGCCTGCCGACAGCGTGCCAGTCGCCCCTCTAACGTTTCCAGATCCTGCTTCAGCTGATGCTGGACCGCCAGGGTCTCAGCCAGCGCCAGCCGCTGCTCACGCTGATCGATCATCGCCAGCAAGCGCCGCTCAAACTCCCGGTACTCCTGATATTTTGAGGCGCGGGGGTTCTTAACCGGCTGTTCGCGTCGGGTACGCAGCTGCTGGGTACTTGCCTCCCGTTGCAGGGCGGCAATCTGATCGACCAGGCGTTCAGCGAGCCATGCCGTGCGGGCCAGATCGTCGCTGTGGTCGCAAAGCCGGGCGAAATTCTGTTCCACCTCCAGCAGGTAATCCGCCAGCCGTGTGCCTTTGGTGCGGAACAGCTGCGTGTCAAAGCGTGGCATGCGACAAACCCCATCGGAATGGCGGGCAATCTCCTGACGCAGGTCGATCAGGAGCTGTTGCAGGCGCTGTTGTACGGCGATCGCACTCATCGCGTGACGCTCAATTGTGCTAACGTACGCGGATGAGGAAAGAGCTGGGCGGCATTCATGCAACGCATTCTGTTATTAACCCTCGGCTGGCTGGCCATTGTGCTGGGGACGCTGGGCATTGTATTACCTTTATTACCCACTACGCCATTCATGCTGCTGGCGGCCTGGTGCTTTGCCCGTTCATCGCCGCGTTTTCACCACTGGCTGCTGTGGAAATCGCCATTTGGCCGCTATCTGCGCCACTGGCAACAGCATCGCGCGATGCCGCCGGGAGCCAAAGTCCGCGCTATCTGCCTGATAGTCGCCACCTTTGCTCTTTCACTCTTCCTGGTGCATCAGCTTTGGGTCCGCATCATGCTGCTGATCATGCTGGCGGCGCTGCTGCTGTTTATGTGGCGTATTCCGGTGGTGGCAGAAGCAGCGGACGCACCGAAGCCACCGCGATAAAGTTGCATTTAGCCGGTCATTTGCTTAGATTTGGGCGTCTTCGTGCGTGGCTTCCCTTTGTGAATTGACTTCCGCTGAGCCTTTTACCAGGTATTAGCGCTTTTGAAGCTGCGCGAAACAGAATTTTTTACCAGGCGTATCATTATGACCGACACTGCGCAGCAGCTTGAATTAATTAAAAACAGCATTAAAAGTATTCCCGATTATCCAAAGCCAGGCATCCTGTTCCGTGATGTCACCAGCCTGCTGGAAGATCCCAAAGCCTATGCCGCGTCCATTGCGCTGCTGGTTGAGCGTTACCGTAATAAAGGCATCACTAAAGTGGTGGGTACGGAAGCGCGCGGTTTCCTGTTTGGTGCCCCGGTGGCATTAGGTCTCGGCGTGGGTTTTGTTCCGGTGCGTAAGCCCGGCAAACTGCCGCGTGAGGTCTACAGCGAATCTTATGAGCTTGAATACGGCACCGATAAGCTGGAATTGCACAAAGATGCTATCCAGCCTGGCGATCTGGTGCTGGTGGTTGATGATCTGCTGGCGACCGGCGGAACCATTGAAGCGACCGTTAAACTGATTCGTCGTGCTGGCGGTGAAGTGAAAGACGCAGCCTTCATTATTAACCTGTTTGATCTGACCGGTGAATCGCGTCTCAATGCCCTGGGCGTTGAGAGCTACAGCCTGGTCAAATTCCCCGGCCACTAAGCCACTCTTTCGGCCTTGCCACCCGGCAAGGCTGTCACGCTTCGGCGTCAAGATAACGAGTGCCAGCCAAAAGCGTAGCTGATAGACTACTGCAATCTTATACAGGGGTTGCAGAGCGTCTGCGCTCATCTTTCCATCCAACTTCGTCGAACCCACATGAGCTATCAGGTACTTGCGCGAAAATGGCGTCCCCAGGCTTTTGCTGATGTTGTCGGTCAGGAACATGTTCTGACGGCGCTGGCGAATGGATTGTCTCTGGGACGCATCCATCATGCTTATCTCTTCTCCGGCACCCGCGGCGTTGGGAAAACCACCATTGCGCGTCTGCTGGCCAAAGGCCTTAACTGCGAAACCGGTATCACCGCCACGCCCTGTGGTCAGTGTGATAACTGCCGTGAGATTGAGCAGGGCCGCTTTGTCGATCTGATTGAGATTGACGCCGCATCGCGTACCAAAGTTGAAGATACCCGCGATCTGCTCGACAACGTGCAGTACGCCCCGGCGCGTGGCCGCTTCAAAGTCTATCTGATTGATGAAGTGCACATGCTGTCGCGTCACAGCTTCAATGCGCTGTTAAAGACGCTGGAAGAGCCTCCTTCACACGTTAAATTCCTGCTGGCGACTACCGATCCGCAGAAACTGCCGGTGACCATTCTTTCGCGCTGCCTGCAGTTCCACCTCAAAGCGCTGGATGTTGATCAAATCCGTCAGCAGCTTGAGCATGTCCTGAAGCAGGAGCAGATTGAGAGCGAGACCCGAGCGCTGCAGCTGCTGGCGCGGGCCGCCGATGGCAGTATGCGCGATGCGCTGAGCCTCACCGATCAGGCGATTGCTATGGGGCAGGGCGCGGTGACCAGCAGTACGGTCAGCGTCATGCTCGGCACACTGGATGATGAACAGCCGCTTGGGCTACTGGAAGCGCTGGTGGACGGTGACGGTCAGCAGGTGATGAACCTGCTGAGCCAGGCCGCGTCACGCGGTGTGGAATGGGAGGCGCTGCTGGTAGAGATGCTGCGCCTGCTGCACCAGATTGCGATGGTGCAACTGCTGCCGACTTCGCTCAATGACGACGACGAGAGCAACGCCCTGCGGCTGCGGGAACTGGCGCGCGTAGTGCCCCCTGCCGATCTGCAACTCTATTATCAGACGCTGTTGATGGGCCGCAAGGATCTGCCAATTGCGCCCGATCGCCGCATGGGCGTCGAAATGACGCTGCTGCGCGCACTGGCGTTTCATCCTAAAGCGGCGGTGGCTGAACCGATTGCTCGTCCCGCGTTAACTCAGCAGATGGCACCTGTTGCTCCGGCGCAGACGTCACCGGCACCATCCGGGTCTTCGCCTGTCGCACGACACATGGCAGCACAGCCAGCCACATCGTCACCTGCTCAGACAACGTCACCCGTGGCGCAGCAGCCTCAGCAGCCGATGCCTGCGCCGCAACAGCATGTTGCCGCTCAGCCGCAGATGGCCGCGCCCGATGCGGGTCAGCAGCCTGCGCCGCCGCCGGAGGCAGCGCCTGATACGCCACTTTCAAGCTCCACCAGTCAGCTCCTCCAGGCGCGCACGCAGTTGTTGCGTCAGGGAGCGAACAAGCCAAAAAAGAGTGAGCCGGCAGCGCCAGGTGCGCGGCCGGCCAACTCCGCGCTGGAGCGGCTGGCCTCGGTCACCGAGCGCAGTCAGCAGCGTATCCGCGATCGCGAGCCTGCTGCTCCGGTAAAAGAGGAAGCGTATCGCTGGAAAGCGGTTAATCAGCCGGTTGAAGTCGCGGAGCCGGTAGCGACGCCTAAGGCCTTGCGTTCCGCACTGGAGCATGAGAAAACCCCTGAACTGGCGGCGCGTCTGGCGGAAGAAGCGCAGCAGCGCGATCCCTGGGCCGCAGAGATTGCGATCCTGCCGCTGCCGAAGCTGGTGCAGCAGCTGGCGTTGAATGCCTGGAAAGAGACCAACGGAAACGGGGTCTGCCTGCATTTACGCAGCAGCCAGCGTCACCTTAATTCACCCTCTGCGCAGCAGGTGTTAAGCGATGCGCTGAGCGAGCGAGCCGGGCAGAAAGTTGAACTCTCTGTCGTTGAAGACGATAATTCATCGGTGTTGACGCCACTGGAGTGGCGTCAGGCCATTTACGAAGAGAAACTGGCGCAGGCGCGTCAGTCGATCACCTGTGATACCCACATTCAGACGCTGCAGCGATTTTTTGATGCCGATCTGGATGAGGAGAGTATCCGACCTGTTTGAACACGCTGCTGCTATCGTAACGATAGCGTTGTAGCCTTAGCTGAGAGAGAAAACTATGTTTGGTGGTAAAGGCGGATTGGGCAACCTGATGAAACAGGCCCAGCAGATGCAGGACAAAATGGCCAAGGTTCAGGAAGAGATCGCCGCGATTGAAGTGACCGGTGAATCGGGTGCTGGCCTGGTAAAAGTCACCATTAACGGCGCGCACAACTGCCGTCGCGTGGAAGTCGATCCCAGCCTGCTGGAAGATGACAAAGATATGCTGGAAGATCTGATTGCAGCGGCGTTCAACGATGCGGCACGTCGTATTGATGAAACCCAGAAAGAGAAGATGGCTTCTGTCTCCTCAGGCATGCAGCTGCCACCAGGCTTTAAGATGCCGTTCTGATGCAAACCAGTCCACTGCTTGAATCATTGATGGAGTCGCTGCGCTGTCTGCCTGGCGTTGGGCCGAAGTCGGCACAGCGCATGGCGTTTCAGCTGCTGCAGCGCGATCGCAGCGGTGGCATGCGACTGGCGCAGGCGCTGACCCGCGCGATGTCGGAGATCGGACACTGTTCCGATTGCCGGACATTTACCGAGCAGGAAATTTGCACCATCTGCGCCAATCCACGGCGTCAGCAGAATGGTCAAATCTGCGTGGTGGAAAGCCCGGCAGATATCCATGCCATTGAGCAAACCGGCCAGTTTGGCGGTCGCTACTTTGTGCTGATGGGACATCTCTCACCGCTCGACGGCATCGGTCCGGCTGATATCGGTCTGGATCGTCTGGAGCAGCGTCTGGAGAGTGAAACCCTGCAGGAAGTGATCCTCGCCACCAACCCGACGGTGGAAGGCGAGGCGACCGCGAACTACATTGCTGAGCTTTGTGGTCAGTATGGCGTCGACGCCAGCCGTATCGCTCACGGCGTGCCGGTAGGCGGAGAGCTGGAGATGGTGGACGGCACCACGCTGTCCCACTCACTGGCGGGTCGCCAGAAGTTTAAATTTTAATCACTTGCCGGTGTTGTGAAAGACACCGGCTTGAAAATCTCCGTGTCATCCCCACATCAACCTCAACGTTTGTTCAACCTGTTTTGTTGAGGTAGCAATGACCATGAAAGGACAAGAGACCCGTGGCTTTCAGTCGGAAGTAAAACAACTTCTGCACCTGATGATCCATTCTCTCTATTCAAACAAAGAAATTTTCCTGCGTGAGCTGATCTCCAACGCCTCGGATGCGGCAGATAAACTGCGCTTCCGCGCCCTGTCAGATTCCAGCCTGTATGAAGGTGATGGCGAGCTGCGCGTTCGTCTCTCTGTTGATAAGGACAACCGTACCCTTACGCTCAGCGATAACGGTATCGGTATGCGTCGCGATGAGGTCATTGAGAACCTCGGGACTATCGCCAAATCAGGCACCAAATCTTTCCTGGAATCCCTGGGCTCCGATCAGGCTAAAGACAGCCAGCTGATCGGTCAGTTCGGTGTCGGGTTCTACTCTGCCTTTATCGTGGCGGATAAGGTCACGGTGCGTACCCGTGCCGCTGGCGCATCAGCCGAGGAAGGCGTGTTCTGGGAATCAGCGGGCGAGGGCGAATATACCCTGGCTGAGATTGAGAAAGCCGATCGCGGTACTGAGATCACCCTGCATCTGCGCGAAGGCGAGGATGAGTTCCTGGACGCATGGCGCGTTCGCAGCATCATCAGCAAATATTCCGATCACATCGCGCTGCCCGTTGAGATCGAGAGCAAAGATGAAGAGGGCGAGGGAACTCACTGGGAGAAGATCAACAAAGCCCAGGCGCTGTGGACCCGCAACAAATCTGAGATCAGCGACGACGAGTACAACGAGTTCTACAAGCATATCGCCCATGACTACAGCGACCCGGTCGCCTGGAGCCACAATCGGGTGGAAGGTAAACAGGAGTACACCAGCCTGCTCTACATTCCGGCGCGTGCGCCATTTGATATGTGGAACCGCGATCAGAAGCATGGCCTGAAACTCTACGTGCAGCGCGTCTTTATCATGGATGACGCTGAGCAGTTTATGCCGAACTACCTGCGCTTTGTGCGTGGCCTGATTGACTCCAACGATCTGCCGCTGAACGTTTCCCGCGAGATCCTGCAGGATAGCCGCGTGACCCAGAGCCTGCGTGCTGCGCTGACTAAGCGTACTCTGCAGATGCTGGAAAGACTGGCGAAAGAGGACAACGAGAAATACCAGACCTTCTGGAATGAGTTCGGTCTGGTGCTGAAAGAAGGTCCGGCGGAAGATAACGCCAACCAGGAAACGATCGCTAAACTGCTGCGCTTCGCCACCACCCAGAGCGAAGGTTCGGCACAGACCATTTCACTGGAAGATTACGTCAGCCGCATGGTGGAAGGTCAGGAGAAGATTTACTACATCACCGCTGACAGCTATGCCGCCGCGAAGAGCAGCCCGCATCTGGAGCTGTTCCGCAAGAAAGGCATTGAGGTGCTGCTGCTCTCCGATCGCATCGACGAATGGATGATGAGCTACCTCACCGAGTTCGATGGCAAAACCTTCCAGTCGGTCAGCAAAGCGGATGACTCGCTGAGCAAACTGGCGGATGAAGAAACCGAAGAGCAGAAAGAGGCGGAAAAAGCGCTGGAGCCGTTTGTTGAGCGCGTGAAAAATCTGCTGGGCGAACGCGTGAAAGAGGTGCGCCTGACGCATCGTCTGACCGACACGCCAGCGATTGTGACTACCGATGCCAATGAGATGACCACGCAGATGGCGAAGCTGTTTGCGGCGGCCGGACAGGAAGTGCCGGAAGTGAAGTACTTGTTTGAAATCAACCCGGATCACCCGCTGGTGAAACGTGTTGCGGATACGCAGGATGAAGCACGCTTCGGTGAGTGGATTGAGCTGCTGCTGGATCAGGCGTTGCTGGCCGAGCGCGGCACGCTGGACGATCCTAACCAGTTTATTCGTCGCATGAACCAGCTGCTGACGGCATAACGGCAACAGGCCGGTGATTATCACCGGCTTTTTTTATGGCTGTGCGGCATCCCGCAGCCAGTCACGAAACACGCTAATCTCCGTATCCTGACGACGACTCTGCTTCGTCATCATCCAGGTCGCCCGCTCGACGCGGACAAAGCCCAGCGGCGCAAGCAGCGTGCCATCCTCCAGCTCTTTGCGAACCAGCAAACGCGGTGCCATCAGAACGCCAAGACCACTTCGCGCAGCCTGAATGCCCAGCGTCAGCGTTTCAAAATGCTTGCCGCCGTTAAAACGGCCGCTGAACCCGGTTTTTGCCGCCCACTCTGACCAGGCGTGCAGTCGGCTATCCGCATGCAGCAAGGTCATCTTGGCCAGATCTTCACCGACACGTAACTGCGAAGCTAAATGCGGCGCGCAAAGCGGCCCAATCTCATCCTCGCTGACCAGCGTCGCGTCGATATCGGATTCAGGTGGCTCGCCAAGACTGAGGATCAGCACATCGACATGTTCGCTGCGCAGTTGCGAGATCGGTGCCAGCGGCAGAAAGTGGACCTCAATCTCCGGATAGCGTTGATAAAAGCTGGCGATGCGGGGGATCAGCCATTGCGATAAAAAGCTGGGGGCACATGAAATCCGGATCTGCTGAAGCAGGCCGCTGCGAATGTTCTCGCAGCTGCTGCGTAGCTCACCGAAGGCCTGCTGGCAGCTTAACAGCAGACGATCGCCATGTGCGGTCAGTTGCACACGGCCATTGCTACGGACAAACAGCGGTTTGCCCATCCAGCTCTCCAGCTGGCGAATCTGATGGCTGATGGCGCTGTGAGTGACATGCAGATGTTCAGCCGCAACACTAAAGCTGCTGTGCAGGGCTGCCTGGTGAAAATAGTGCAGCGATCGTAGTGGCGGCAGTCCGTTCATCCTCTTCCCCTGTGCAAAAATCTAACAGGGATTGTCAATTTATATCATTTTAAAGTCCAGCCGCATTGACCTACTCTTCAGGGTAAATACTGGCGGGTTGCCTCAGCCTTATATTTGTGATTTTTCACGGATATTCCGCCTCGCTTAACCTGCGTTCACGCCGCACACTCCCCGAAGCGAGACAACCATGGCACACGGGCCTTTATCCTCTGAAACGTCAGCAGAGGCGCGCCATCGGTTACGCCTGGCGCTCTCACGTTTTTACCGGCTGGAACAGTTCGATCTCTTCTTCGTGCCCTCACTCCATGTGGCGCAGGTCCTTCTTTCTCAGCTGTTTCTGCGGCAGGAGCAGGCACGCAATCAGCATCGTTACGCTTCACGCTATCCGGTCACTGAACTCAACAACCTGCCTGCGGTTCCGCTGATCGCGGGCAGCATCATGCTGGTCCCGCATATCGAGTTGCCGAATGGCCGCGTGCGTCCGTTGCAGGATTGCCAGAATCAGGGTGTGACGGAGGCGAGCGAGAGTTTCGCCAGCGTGCTGCATCAGAAACTGATCGACGAAGCCCATCTGTTTGTCACCCGACTGGATCGCCACGCCGAGATCTGCAGCGATCTGGTGCTGGTGGCGTTGCGGACACACGACTTCAGCACGCTGGTGCGCAGTGAACTGCGGCTGTTTGAACAGGGTCTGACCCTGAACGCTACGCAGGATGCACTGCGCCGCTTCGCCGATCCCGAGTGGCGACCGTACAATGCTGCTACCGTCGATGCGCTTTCGCTGTTAGCGCCGCTGCCGCTGAACTCCTGCCATCAGCCCGGCTTGCCGTTCGCCAGTTTCAACGTTCCAGCTTCGCTGATCGCTGCGCTGTCAGAGGTGGAAGATGTGGTGATATGGCCGCAGCAGGCGCGTCTGCAACTGAATGCTAACGTGCGCGGCAGCGGCAAAAAAAGCGTGAATATGACGCATCATTTGAGTCGAAGACTGCAATTTCTGCTCAGCGCAGGCGGTAAATCTGAAAAAGCAGCAGGCAGACCAGTCGGGTCGGGCTCAGGGCCAAAAAGCGATTAAAGTCGCCCCGCGCGATCCGCGCCCTTCCTTGTGATGAGCGGGTCATAATGGTATGTTCTTCCGCTTCTAAGATAGATCAATGCGATTCGCAAGGGGATTTACGCAATGCGTATTATTCTGCTCGGAGCTCCGGGCGCAGGTAAGGGGACTCAGGCCCAATTCATCATGGAGAAGTACGGCATTCCGCAAATCTCCACCGGCGACATGTTGCGCGCAGCAGTTAAAGCAGGCAGCGAGCTGGGCAACCAGGCGAAAGCCATCATGGATGCTGGCAAACTGGTGACCGATGAGCTGGTGATTGCGCTGGTTAAAGAGCGTATCACTCAGGAAGACTGCAAAAACGGTTTCCTGCTGGACGGTTTCCCGCGCACCATTCCTCAGGCAGATGCAATGAAAGAAGCCGGGATCAAAGTTGATCACGTGCTGGAGTTTGCCGTACCGGACGAACTGATCGTTGAACGTATCGTGGGCCGTCGCGTTCACGCACCCTCTGGCCGCGTTTATCACGTCACCTTTAATCCACCTAAAGTGGAAGGTAAAGATGATCTGACAGGCGAAGAGCTGACCACACGTAAAGACGATCAGGAAGAGACCGTGCGTAAGCGCCTGGTGGAATACCATCAGATGACCGCGCCGTTGATTGCTTACTACAGCAAAGAAGCGGAAGCGGGCAACACCGCCTATCACAAAATCGACGGCACCCGTAAGGTGACCGAAGTGAGTGCCGAGCTGGCTAAGATCCTGGGCTAAGCTCAATGGGGCCGGTATTACTGGCCCCTTTTGCAGTAATTGCTTTTACCTCCCACTAATTCCGCTACAATTTCCCTGTTTTCACGCATCCCCGTTGTCATCAAGGAACTCAAATGAGGCAAGATAAGCCCGGCGTGTTATTGGTTAATTTAGGTACGCCAGACGCTCCAACCACACCTGCAGTTAAACGCTATCTGAAACAGTTTTTAAGCGATCCGCGCGTGGTCGATGCACCGCGCTGGCTCTGGTGGCCGGTTCTCAATGCCGTCATTCTGCCGTTTCGTTCGCCGCGCGTCTCTAAGCTCTACGCATCTGTCTGGATGGAAGGCGGTTCTCCGCTGCTGGTTTACAGCATGCGTCAGCGCGATGCCCTGGCGGCACGGGTTGATATGCCTGTCGAACTGGGCATGAGCTACGGCAATCCGAGCCTGAAAAGCGCAGTCGATAAACTGATGGCGCAGGGCGTGACCCGCCTGATTGTGCTGCCACTCTATCCTCAGTTCTCCTGCTCCACCGTGGCTGCGGTGTGGGACGGTCTGACCGCCGTATTCAAAGATTACCGTTCGCTGCCTGACGTGCAGTTTATCCGCGATTACGCCGAGCATCCGGGCTATATCGCCGCGCTGAAAGCGACGGTAGAGCGATCCTTTGAACGGCACGGTCAGCCCGATCTGCTGGTGTTATCCTTCCACGGCATTCCGCAGCGTTTTGCCAACGAAGGCGATGACTACCCGCAGCGCTGTGCAGATACCACTGCGGCCCTGGTCAAAGCGCTGGGTCTGCGTGACGATCAGTACATGATGACCTTCCAGTCGCGTTTTGGTCGTGAGCCCTGGCTGATGCCTTACACCGACAAAACCATGGAAAGCCTGCCCGCCAAAGGGATCAAACATGTTCAGGTGATGAGCCCAGGCTTCTCGTCTGACTGCCTGGAAACGCTAGAGGAGATCAGTGGTGAAAACTGTGAAATCTTCATGCATGCCGGTGGTGAGAAGTTTGAGTATATCCCTGCGCTGAACGCCGATGAGGCGCATATCGACATGATGGTGCAACTGGTCGACGCACGCCGTTAAAGCGCAGGCGGAGAGTGTGATATCATTCTCCGCCTGTTTTTCCAGACGGCACCTCCCGATGAAATTTCCCGGCAAACGCAAATCCAAACACTACTTTCCCGTCAGCGCACGCGACCCCCTGTTACAGCCCGCCCAACACGACGTTGATGCAGGCAGCTGGGTGGTGGGTATTGACCAGACGCTGGTGGATATCGAAGCCAAAGTCGATGATGACTTTCTCGCACGTTACGGCCTGAGCGCCGGGCACTCGCTGGTCATCGACAATGCCGTCGCGGAAGCGTTGTACAACGAGCTGATGCGCGACGCGCTCATCACCCATCAGTTTGCCGGTGGCACCATCGGTAACACGCTGCATAACTTCTCGGTACTGGCCGATGACCGCTCGGTGCTGCTGGGCGTCATGTGCAATAACATCCAGATTGGCGGCTACGCCTATCGCTATCTCTGCAACACCTCAAGCCGGGTCGATCTCAACTATCTGCAGGGCGTCGATGGCGCCATTGGCCGCTGCTTTACGCTGATTGGCGAGCATGGCGAGCGAACCTTCGCTATCAGCCCCGGCCAGATGAATCAGCTGCATCCGGATAATGTGCCGGAAGAGGTGATTGCCGGTGCCTCTGCACTGGTACTGACCTCCTATCTGGTGCGCTGTGCCGAAGGTGAACCGATGCCCCAGGCGACGTTACGGGCGATTGAGTACGCCAAACGCCACAACGTGCCGGTAGTGCTGACGCTGGGCACAAAACATGTGATTGGCGATAATCCCCAGTTCTGGCGCGATTTCCTGCGCGAGCACGTCAGCATCGTGGCGATGAATGAAGAGGAAGCGCTGGCGCTGACTGGCGAAGCCGATCCGCTGCTCGCCTCCAACATGGCGCTGGACTGGGTGGATCTGGTGCTCTGCACCGCTGGTCCGATTGGGCTTTATATGGCGGGCTACACCGAAGACGAGTTCAAACGCAAAACTAACCATCCGCTGCTGCCTGGCGCGATTGCTGAGTTCAACCAGTATGAGTTCAGTCGCGTGATGCGCCAGCAGGATTGCCAGCAGCCGCTGCGCATCTTCTCGCACATCGCGCCTTATATGGGAGGCCCGGAAAAGATCATGAACACCAACGGAGCCGGTGATGGCGCGCTGGCGGCGTTACTGCATGACATCACCGCCAACAACTACCACAGCCTGAATGTGCCGAACTCCAGCAAACATGCGCGTCCGTATCTGACTTATTCATCGCTTGCTCAGGTGTGTAAGTATGCTAACCGCGTCAGCTATCAGGTACTGAATCAGCATTCGCCGCGTTTAACCCGCGGCCTGCCGGAGCGGGAAGACAGTCTGGAAGAGTCTTACTGGGATCGGTAAAGCTGGCCGCTACAGGGTATAAAAAAGCCCTTCTGAAGAGAAGGGCTTTAGATTACCGGCAACGTCTGGCTCGGTTAGCGGTAAAATTCACCCTGCTTTGGATATGTCAGTAGTCTGCCAGGATTCTATGAACCGGAATCAGCGCAATACATCGCAGGGCTGTAAATCTTCGCCCTGCGTCATCTCATCCTGCAGGATTTGCAGCATACTGCTGGCAATCTCACGCTCACCCATCACGACGCGGGTGGCACCCCGTTCCATGATGTACTCCACTTCATCGTCATAGTGGGCGCGGGCGATAATCTCGATATTCTGATGCTTTTCACGCGCGGCTGTGACCACTTCACCCGCTTCATAGCCATTCGGGATGGTCAGTAACAGCCACCGGGCGCAGTCGAGCCGTGCCAGTTCCATGATGTCCGCGCGAGCCGCATTCCCCAGCACCGCTTTGATGCCCTGCTCGCGCAGCGCTTCGACCCGCGTGCGGGAGTTTTCAACCACCACCAGCGGCACATTGGCCTCAAGCAGCTTCTGACCAATCAGGCTGCCAACCCGGCCGTAGCCCACAATGACGGCGTGATTGCAGAAATCGACCGGGATCTGCTTCTCTTCTTCGATTGCTTCTTCCAGCGTCTGCTCTTCCATCGTCTCCGTTTTCGCCAGGAAACGCTCCAGCAGAGTAAACAGAATCGGGTTAAGCATAATCGACAGGATGGCGGCGGCCAGTACCAGGTTGCGGCCCTCATCATTCAGCAGGCCCAGCGAGATACCCAGTCCGGCCAGAATAAAGGCGAACTCACCAATCTGCGCCAGACTGACTGAAATGGTCAACGCCGTACGACGTGAATGACCGAGCAGCGACACCAGCAGCCAGGCGGCGACCGATTTACCCACCACAATAATCACCAGCGCACCCAGCACCGCCAGCGGCTGCGTCACCAGAATCGACGGGTCGAACAGCATGCCGACCGAGACAAAGAACAACACGGCAAAGGCATCGCGCAGCGGCAGGGTATCGCGCGCGGCGCGGTGGCTCAGTTCTGACTCGTTCAGCACCATACCGGCGAAGAAGGCACCCAGGGCAAACGACACATCAAAGAATTCAACCGCACCAAAGGCGATGCCCAGCGCCAGCGCTAACACCGCCAGCGTAAACAGCTCGCGCGAACCGGTGGCCGCGCTGCGGGCGAGGATCCAGGGCACGGCACGACGACCCACGACCATCATCAGCACCATAAAGGCGGCCACTTTACCAATGGTCCACAGCAGATCCCAGGCCAGCAGTCCGGCGCTGGCGTTGCCCTGTTCCATCATGCCGGCAATCGCAGGCAGCAGCACCAGCGTCAGCACCATCACCAGATCTTCGACAATCAGCCAGCCAATCGCAATCTGCCCGCGCTGGCTATCAATTAACTGCCGCTCCTCTAACGCACGCAGTAACACCACGGTACTGGCGGTAGAGAGGCAAAGACCAAACACCAGGCCCGTCATCCACGACCATCCCAGCGTCCACGACAACCCCATTCCCAGTAATGTCGCGACCGCGATCTGTGCGATGGCACCGGGAATGGCGATCGACTTTACCGACATCAGATCTTTCATAGAGAAGTGCAGGCCGACACCGAACATCAGCAGGATAACGCCGAGTTCTGCTAGCTCAGGGGCCAGATTAGTATCGGCAACAAAGCCGGGAGTAAAGGGACCCGCCAGCACGCCTGCGAGCAGGTAACCGACCAGGGGGGAAATGCGCAGGCGGTGGGCAAGCATCCCAAGGAGAAATGCCAGAACCAGTGCTCCGACGATGGTAGTGATCAACGGTGTGGTGTGATGCATGCCTGTCTCCTTGTATACAAATGTATCTGCTTGTAACAAATGAGTTTAAAACAAAATCTATTCTTTCGCTGAGCAATTTGCGGGAATACCTCAAAAAACCGCGAAAAAAAGTCAAATGCGCAATCGAAAGGGTGTTTTTATCCATTATCCATAATATTGGCTGATTTGACGCTTTAAACTGGTTCGGGTAAATAAAATTTAGCCTCAGTAAATGACGCAGGTGTGGCAGGAATAAGCGCTAAATTCGCATACAAAGTGGTTAAAGCCCGTTAGCGGCACTTTTGCAGGAGGAAACAGTTGTTTAACAACATAGTTTACAGGCTGTCTCTGCCATGTCCGCAGAATCGGGCGCGGTGGTGGCGTCACCTCGCAGACACAGTCATGCTGAGCAAAGGCGGACCAGGGTTAAAAAGAGGTGGCATCGTCAGGCGCGTGAATGTGCATGGGCCTTGAGTTCGCCGGGGGAATGTGCGACACAGTGGGGCAACGCGGCAGAAAATCAGGCCAGACGGCAAATTAAGGAGAATCACAGTGTTGTTATCTAAATGGACAGGGGTGGGCGTGGCGCTTCTGGTGGCCCTGATGCCGCTGTTTTCGCAAGCCGCCCAGGCCGATCGCACCTATCGTTTCAGCCTGCTGCACACCAACGATGAGCATGGTCACTTCTGGTTTAATGAACAGGGTGAATATGGTCTGGCCGCGCAGAAAACCCTGATGGATACCATGCGCTATGATGTGCAGTCCCATGGTGGCGGCGCATTGATTCTCTCTGCCGGTGATGTGAATACGGGCGTGCCGGAGTCCGACGAGCTGGACGCTGAACCCGATTTTCGCGCGATGAACCTGATTGGCTACGATGCGATGGCGCTGGGCAATCATGAGTTCGACAAGCCGATCGCTGTCCTGCGCAAGCAGGAGAAGTGGGCGCGCTTCCCGCTGCTGGCCGCCAACGTTTACCAGAAAAGTACCGGTAAGCGGATGTTCAAACCCTGGGCGGTATTCAACCGTCTCGGACTGAAAATCGCCGTAGTCGGGCTGATCACCCCGGACACCGCAAAACTGGCTAATCCGGCCGGACTGACAGATACCGAGTTCCGCGATCCGATTACGGAGACGGAGAAGGCGGTGGCCGAACTCCGCGCCACCGAAAAGCCGGACGTGATTGTCGCGCTGTCGCATCTTGGACACTATGACGACGGTAAGCATGGCAGCAACGGCATTGATGATGTCACCCTGGCGCGCAGCCTGCCTGCCGGAACGATCGATCTGATTGTCGGCGGTCATTCGCATGACGCGGTCTGCATGGAAAAAGAGAACGTCAGCATCAAAAATTATCAGCCCGGTCAGCCCTGCAAACCCGATCAGCAGAACGGGATCTGGATCATGCAGGCTGACAAGTGGGGCAAATATGTTGGTCGCGGCGACTTCACCTTCCGTAATGGTCAGGTGACGCTGGAGGCTTATCAACTGGTGCCGGTTAACCTCAAACACAAGATAAAGAATGCGGATGGCAGCGAAACCTGGCTGACCTGGCAGGAAGAGATCCCGAAAAACACCGCCATGATGAAGCTGCTGATGCCGTTCCAGAAACGCGCTGAGGCGAAGTTAACCGTGAATGTCGGCAGCGCCGACGGCAACTTCAGCGGTGAAAAAGAGCAGGTTCGCTTTGAGCAGACGAATCTTGGTCAGCTGATTCTGCGTGCTCAGATGGCGCACACTAAAGCCGATTTTGCGGTGATGAGCGGTGGCGGAATCCGCACCTCGCTGAAAGCGGGCAAGCTGAGCTGGCGTGATCTGTTGCAGGTTCAGCCGTTTGGTAACCAGGTGGTTTCGGTCAGCCTGACCGGCGCGGAGATCAAAAAATATCTGGATGTTGTCGCCAATATTCAGCCTGACTCAGGCGGCTACGCCCAGTTTGCCGGTATCAGTCTGACCGCCGACGGTAAGCAGGTCAGCAATGTCAGCATTAACGGCAAACCGCTGCAGGACACGCAGAATTATCGCATGGCGACCAACAGCTTCAATGCGGCGGGTGGGGACGGTTATCCGCGTCTGGATAATCACGCCGGGTATGCCAACAGCGGAGCGGTTGATGCGCAGGTGCTGCGAGACTTCATCAAGGCACATTCGCCGGTGAAAGCCAGCGACTATGAGCCGAAAGGGCAGATTGTGCACCTGACCGATGAGCAGATTCGGGCGCGGGATGAAGCAGCGGAAAAAACGCGGAAGCGTAATTATCCAAAAATGATTCTGGCGTGGATCTGGCCGTGGGGGAAAGAAACCGCCGCCACGCATTGAACTGACCGGGAGGCGCTTGCGCCTCCCGTTTTTCTTACGCCCGGCACGGGTGACGTCTGATCCAGCGCTCGCGCAGTTTGTCCCACACCCAGTTGTAGGCCATAGTATAGGGCAGGAAGAAGAGGAAAAAGGCCACTTCTACCAGCAACGCCTGCCACAGGGAGATATCCAGCATCCAGGCCGCAATCGGCAGGCCAATCAGGATAAACCCACCTTCAAATCCCAGCGCATGTAATACACGCACGCCCGGCCCGCGTTTCTGGCCTGGCGGATAGAGCCTGTCAAATCCACTGTTGTAAATCATGTTCCATAGCATCGCGACCGTTGAGAGCATAATCGCCAGCGATCCCATCTGAAACAGCGGCTTATCCATGACCCATGCCGCCAGCGGCGAAACGGTCAGGATCGCCAGCGTTTCAAAACAGACAGCATGAAGAATACGTTCTTTAATTGAGCGGGTACGCATTGTTAATTCTCCTTGAATAATGCGGCACATTTTCACACGTCAGAATGCTAAGATAAAATGAATACCTATCGAAAAAAGCGATGGTTCAGATGCGTTACTCCCCGGAATCTCTTGAGGCTTTTATGCAGACCGTGGCAAGCGGTTCTTTCTCTGCGGCTGCGCGCGCGCTGGGTAAAAGTCAGTCCACCATCAGCACGGCGGTGGCAAATTTAGAAGACGATCTCGGCTTTGCGCTGTTTGATCGGGCCGGTCGTCAGCCGATCCTGACCGAGCAGGGACGCCGCGTTATTCCTCAGGTTCAGCAAATCCTCGCCGCCAGTGAGCGGCTGGATGCGCTGGCGATCCGTATGTCGCAGGGCGTTGAACCCCGGCTCAGTTTTGCCATGTCAGACTTCTGGCAAACCGATCATCACGAAAATCTGCTCAGGCAATTTGATGCCCGCTATCCGGAGATAGAACTGGAAGTCATGATTGCCGAGGATGGCGATGTGCTGGACTTACTGCAGGCCGGGCGGGTCCATCTGGGCGTGGTGCGGGCGCAGCCCAATCTGCCGGTGGATATCGCGGTGGCACGGCTGCAGGTTGAAGCGCAGATGGCGGTCTTTTTGCATCGTGATCATCCGCTGGCACAGCTTAATACTGTTAGCGAAAGCGAGCTGGAAGGGGTTCGACATCTGCGATTAAACACCTGGGTTGAGGCTTCTGAAACCGCGCCAATGGGACGCATCTGGTCGGCACCCAGCTATTTACTGCTGCTGGAGATGGCGGAGCAGGGGTTTGGCTGGACTGTTCTGCCGCGCTGGCTGGTGAAGCAGTTTGGACATGACGTCCTGAAAGAGCTGTCGATGCCGGGCTGGCCGCAGCATATCGCTGTCGAGGTGGTCTGGTCGCGACGCACGCCGCCCGGCCCGGCGGGTCGCTGGATGATCGATCAGCTTTGCGCCCAGCCACGGGTTTAGTCGTGGCGGGCGATATCCGCAAACGGCGCGTCGAGTAGCCTTGAAAGATCCTGCGGGGCCAGTTCGATATCCAGTCCACGCTTGCCGCCAGAGATAAACATGGCGTTAAACGCGCTGGCAGAGTGATCGATTACCGTGGGCAGACGCTTTTTTTGCCCCAGCGGACTGATGCCGCCCACCAGATAGCCGGTGACACGCTGTGCCAGCTGAGGATCGGCCATATCGGCTTTCTTTGCGCCCAGCGCTTTTGCCACCTTTTTAAGATCCAGCTGTGTCGAAACCGGCGTAATCGCCACCGCCAGCTGTTTCGCCTCGCCATTCAGCGCGACCAGCAGCGTTTTATAGACCTGGCGGGCATCCAGATTAAGTTTACGAACCGCTTCGTCACCGAAATGGGTTTCGTTGCTGTCATGCTCATAGGGATGCAGGATGAAGCTGACTTTTTGTTTTTCCAGCAATTTTACGGCGGGCGTCATACGGGTTCCTTACTAAGAAAAATCTTATTACGCAGAATCATGGAAAAAGGTGGCGAAATTTTGTTCTTTGCGTAAAATTGGCCGCGCGCCAGTAATTCGATTGCGGGCGATAACCAAAATCATAAACAAATTCCTCTTTTGACGGGCCGATAATATTATCGGCTCTCTTTTTTTCAGGGCTTCTTCAGCATCTCAGGCAGGTTATCTTCGCCGTAAAGATGCAGCGCACCGACCGCGACCACATAGTTTCCCGCCGCTAACCCCTGCAGTCTGTCACACCACTGCGCATTACGCTGACCGATCAACGTATCATTCAGCGCCTGACTGAAGGTGGCGGGCAGGGTGATTTCCGGCTGGCGTGGCGGCGTATCGAGCCACCAGCTCACCATCATCTGCAGCAGTCGTGCATTGGTGTGCCAGTGCAGCAGCGTATCCTGTAACAGCGCCATGCCGTCATCCGGCAGCGCAGTCAGCAGGGCAATCTGTGCATCTGCGCCTTCCAGTTCAATCACCGGTTTATTAAAGCCTTTCGCTGCCTGCAACAGCTGATAATCAATGCCATAGTCAGGCCGCAATCCCAGCCGTTGCGCCTGCTGTGCCTGTAACATCAGCGCCACCTGCCAGGCGGGCAGGTTATCGAACAGGCTCAGGTTGAGACTCATCTCCTGACACAGCGCGGTGAGCGTTTGCATCGCGCTGCTCTCCAGCCGCGTAGCGAGCGCAGGACGATCGCCATGATGATCAAAGGGTGAGCCACCCTGCGTAATATCGGCTTCCACAATTAGCGCATCCGCCTGCTGCAACTGACGCAGCAGGCGAACGGGCAACGGCTGCATGTCGCGCGTTCCCATGTGGATGCTGCCTACCAGATGCAGCTGACGATCGCCAAGCCGGACATCCATCGCTGGCCAGCGGTAGCTGGCGGGAAAAAGTTGGCTGATAAAGCCGTGCAGTGAGCGCCAGATGTTGCCTGTCATTCCCGGTCCTTTGCGATTCAAAACCCCATGCTAGCGACTTCAGAGAGTGAAAAACAGCGCTGAAACGGCGATTACTGGCGCGGCGGCTGGTAACGCAGCAGGCGGTTAGCATTGCTGACCACGGTAATGGATGACAGCGCCATCGCAGCACCGGCCACTATCGGGCTGAGCAGGGTGCCAGTCAGCGGATAGAGCACACCTGCGGCCACCGGAATGCCAATGCTGTTATAGATAAAGGCGCCAAACAGGTTCTGCCGGATATTGCGCAGGGTCGCGGAAGAGAGTGCTAACGCATCTGCCACGCTGTTGAGGTCGGCGCGCATCAACGTAATACCTGCGGTTTCTACCGCCACATCACTACCGCCCCCCATGGCAATGCCCACATCGGCCTGCGCCAGAGCGGGCGCGTCATTGATGCCATCACCCACCATCGCGACGCGGCGGCCCTGCTGCTGTAACTGTTCAATGGCGGCCGCTTTGCCTTCCGGCAATACCCCCGCAATCACCTCATCAATACCGACCTCGGCAGCAATGGCACGCGCGGTATTTTCATGGTCGCCGGTCAGCATAATCAGGCGATAACCCTGCTGATGTAGCCGCTTCAGAGCTGCGCCGCTCTCCGGTCGCAGCTGATCGCGCAGCGCAATCAACCCGGTTAACTGGCCCTGCTCAGCCAGTAACACCGGCGTAGCACCCTGTTGCGTCAGGCGCGCAATCTCTGCTTCCGCCGCCCGGTAATCGACGCCGTTCTCCTGCAACAGCGCGGCGTTACCCAGCAGAAGCGTTCTGCCATCCAGACTACCGCTGACCCCTTTGCCGCGTATTGTACGAAATTGCGCTAAAGAAGGCGGTTGAGTCAGTTTCGCTTCGGCGACAATCGCTTTCGCCAGTGGATGACCCGAGGCGAACTCCAGCGCGGCGGCGGTCGCTAACACGGATTCACGGCTGGCCTCACCCCAGACCAGCACTTCACTGACCTGCGGCTTACCGGCTGTGAGGGTGCCGGTTTTATCAAACACCAGCGTGTCGATCTGGCTGGCGCGTTGCAGGGCATCGGCGTCACGCACCAGCACGCCCAGCTCGGCGGCACGGCCAACACCGGCAATAATCGACATCGGCGTCGCCAGGCCTAGCGCACAGGGGCAGGCGATAATCAACACGGTTGTCGCGATCACCAGCATGTAGGCAATCTGAGGCTGCGGCCCGAACAGATACCACACCGCACCGCTGAGCAGCGCAATCAACACCACCACCGGGACAAAAACGGAGGAGATGCGGTCGGCCAGACGGCCCACATCGGGTTTGCTGCTCTGCGCCTGGCGTACCAGCCGGATAATACGCGACAGGGTGGTGTGATTGCCGGTCGCCCGGGCGATAAATTCTACCGAGCCGTCCTGCACCAGCGTTCCGGCGAAGATCGCCGCACCCGGATGTTTGCCTTGCGGCACCGCTTCGCCGGTCAGCATCGCTTCATCAAACCAGGCTTCACCCGTGGCGATTTCACCATCGACCGGAACCCGATCGCCGGTGACCAGACGCAGCATCATGCCAGGCTGGACTTCGCTGACCGGGATCAGCCGGTCACCCTGTTGATCGACGAGCCGCGCCTGGGCCGGCGTCAGATCAAGCAGTCGCTCCAGCGCCTTAGACGATCGCTGACGCGCGCGCTGCTCCAGGGCATGTCCCAGATTGATCAATCCCAGGATCATGACGCTGGCTTCAAAATAGAGATGGCGCGCCTGCGGCGGGAAAAAGTCGGGCCACAGCACCACGCTAAAGGAGTAGATCCAGGCCGCGCCGGTGCCGAGTGCCACCAGCGTATCCATGGTGGCGCTGCCATTGCGTAAACTGCGCCAGGCGCTGCGATAAAAATGGCTGCCGGTTACGAGCATGATCAGCAGGGTCACGATGCCCAGCGTCAGCCAGGTGGTGTGGTTGCTGTCGGTGAGCATCATGTTGTCGCCCACCATGCCCCAGATCATCAGCAGCACGCCAAATGCTAAGGCGACAGCAGCCTGCCAGCTGAAACGCCGCATCGCGCTGCGGGCGCTGAGCTGCTGCTTCTCCCGTCGCTCCTGCTCGTCATCCACCACCTGCGCGCCATAACCCGCGGCATCGACAGCGGCTATCAGCTGCTGCGGGTCAGCGTCGCCCAGCACCAGCGCACTGCGTTCGCCAAGATTGACCCGCGCCTGGCTGACACCTGCGACCTGCTGAAGCGCTTTTTCCACCCGGCTCACGCAGCTGGCACAGGTCATGCCCTCAATCAGCAGCATATGGGTGGGCAATGTTTTTTCTGCCGGATAAGAAGCAGTCTCCGTTGTCAGCGCCTCCGGCGGCGGCTCCGATGCTGTCAACGGTTCAGACTTTGGGGAAGCGTCCGCGGTTTTCAGCGTCGCGTGATAGCCCGCCTTCTCGACGGTAGCGATCAGTGCTGCTGCATCGGCATGACCAGCAACCTTCGCTTCCTGTTGGGTCACGTCGGCCTGGTCAACGTCATCGCGCTGTTCCAGTGCCTCTTTAACGCGTTTGACACAGTGGCCGCAGGACAAGCCGTCCAGTGCCAGAGAAATGGTGTGTGACATAATCAACTCCTCTTGTAATCCCATTTGACCGATTGGCCAGTTTCGATTCATGCTTAAGCATAAACCTTCCATCAAGGGGAAGGTCAAGGGGATGAAAATGAACATTAGCGATGTGGCGAAAAAGACCGGTCTAAGCAGCAAGGCGATTCGTTTTTACGAAGAGAAGGGGGTGGTGACACCGCCGTTGCGCAGCGAAAATGGTTACCGCACCTATAACGGCCACCATCTTGATGAGCTGAACCTGTTACGTCAGGCGCGGCAGGTGGGTTTTACGCTGGATGAGTGTCGTGAGCTGGTGGCGCTGTTTAATAATCCGTCGCGCCACAGTGCCGATGTTAAAGCCCGCACCCTGCAGAAAGCCGATGAAATTGCGGCGCACATTGAAGAGCTTCACGCCATGCGCGCTCGCCTGCTGGCGCTGGCGGACGCCTGTCCCGGCGATGACAGCGCCGAATGTCCCATCATCAACAACCTGGCCGGGTGCTGCGGTCAGCGTGGCTGAATACGCAGCGTGATCCCCTCGATGCCGACCACCACGACCGGCGTGCCCGCAGGTAGGTCCTGATCCGCCTCTACCCGCCAGCTGCTGTCCCCGATGCGTACGTGTCCGGTGCGATTATGTAGCGCGGTATCCAGCGTCAGCTGCAATCCGATCATCTGGTTGCCGCGCTGATTCAGGGCATTAGGTCTCTGACGCACTTCACGATGGCGCATCCAGCGGTACCACAAAAAGACGCAGACCAGCGTCATTGCGGCAAACAGGGAACCCTGCGCCGTCCAGCTCACCGGCACAAACCATTCAATGAGGCCGACGATCACCGCCGCCAGACCGCTCCACAGCAGATAGCCGCTGGTGCCCAGCATCTCTGCGGCCAGCAGTAATCCACCCAGCGTCAGCCAGAACCAGTGCGGGTGAGCGATAATGTCGACCAGCATCAGCGTTTCGACTCTGGACGTGATTCCTTCAGCAGTTCACCGATGCCCGCGATCGAACCCAGCAGACTGCTTGCCTCAAGCGGCATCATCACCACTTTGCTGTTGTTGCCTTCACCGATTTTTTGCAGCGCATCGGTGTACTTCTGCGCCACGAAGTAATTGATAGCCTGAATATCACCCGCTGCGATCGCTTCCGAGACCATTTTGGTGGCGTTAGCTTCAGCTTCAGCCTGACGTTCACGCGCCTCTGCCTGCAGGAACGCCGAGGTACGCTCACCTTCCGCTTTGAGGATCTGCGACTGCTTATCCCCTTCAGCCCGCAGGATAGCCGCCTGTCGCACCCCTTCGGCCGTCAGAATATCGGCGCGCTTGGTTCGCTCTGCTTTCATCTGCGCATTCATCGCACCGATCAACTCCTGCGGCGGACGCACGTCACGAATCTCTATACGGGTAATCTTGACGCCCCACGGGTTGGTCGCTTCATCCACGATATGCAGCAGGCGAGTGTTGATGCTGTCGCGCTGTGACAGCATTTCGTCCAGCTCCATGCTGCCAAGCACGGTACGCATATTGGTCATGGTGAGGTTCAGGATAGCCTGCTCAAGATTGCTGACTTCATAGGCGGCACGCGCGGGATCAACGACCTGAATAAAGCAGACCGCATCGATGGTGACGTTGGCGTTGTCTTTAGAGATGATCTCCTGCGAGGGAATATCCAGTACCTGTTCCATCATGTTGATCTTACGACCGACACGATCCATGAACGGCACTACAAGGCTCAATCCTGGCTGTAGGGTACGGGTATAACGGCCAAAGCGCTCAACCGTCCATTGAAAACCTTGTGGCACGATCTTAACGGTCGCCCAGACCGCCACCAGTGCCAGAATAATCAGGGCAGGAATTACAGTTATCATACAACCTCCGCATTGTCAGATTAACGGGCCGAGTCGCTTCGGCCCGGGGTGCTGCTGTTTAGTACAGCAGGGAATAGAGCTGGCGACGATAGCGTGCTGCCAGTGCATCACCGGTACCCAGCGCCGCCAGTATTTCCTGCAGCATTTTACGCGCCTGGCCATCAGCGGCATTAAGATCGGATTTCAGGAAGCTGAACAGCAGTTCCAGTGCTTCTTCATTACGGCCCACCTGATGCAGCTGTAACGAAAGTTTAGCAGCTAGCCCGGCGTTAGTCGGGTCCGCTTCCAGCTCGGATTGCAGCTGCTGAATCTCGGGTGTATCCGCAGCCTGTTTCAGCAGATCGATCTGCGCCATCAGGCTCTGATAGCGGGTATCCTGATCCTGCAGGGGCACCACTTTCAGCACCGCTTCCGCTTCATCGCGGCGGTTCAGGGTAATCAGCACTTCCGCCAGCAGGAAACCGATCTCACTGGACTGGTTGCTCAGCTGCCACGCATCTTTTAACAGCGGCAGCGCCTCCAGCGGTTTATCTTCCTGCATCAGGGCCATCGCCTGCTGTGCTTTCAGCTCTTCTTCGCGGGGCAGCACTTTTTCCAGCAGGGCGCGAATCGCTTCTTCCGGCTGTGGACCCTGGAAGCCGTCAACCGGCTGACCATCCTGGAACAGGTAGACGGTTGGAATTGAACGCAGACCAAACTGCGACGCGACTCTTTGCTCTTTGTCGCAATCCAGCTTTGCGAGAATAAACTGACCCGCGTACTCCTGCGCCAGGCGCTCCAGCACCGGCGTCAGCTCCAGACAGTGCTGACTGCGCTCAGACCAGAAGTAGAACAGCACCGGCAGCTGCATCGACTGCTCAAGGGTCTGCTGCAGGTTAGATTCGTTGATGTCGATGATAGAAGCTTGTGGTGACATGGATAAGTCTCTTTGCAAAAAGTGTTCTAAGAATATGGGGCCAACTGGCACGGCTTCAAGCGCTATTGCACATGGCTTATTGATGGCTGCGCAAAATTCGATCCAGCATCCAGCCTGGCAGCAACCGTTTAAGCAGGCTCATTACGTGTGCGACAAGTGTCACTGGATAGCGTAAACGCGGATGTTTACTCTCGAGTGCATGACGAAGTTTAGGCAGAATGGCTTCCGGTGGCAGGGTAAAACGTGCCGCGATGCCGGGGTTACGCACCGGGTTATGCTGTTCGCCCTGCGACACATTGTCGGTAAAACGGGTCTCAATCGGACCTGGCTCGATCAGGCTGACCCGAATACCGCGGCTGCGCACTTCAAGCCGCAGCGCATCGCTCCAGGCTTCCAGCGCATATTTACTGGCGGCATAGGCACCCCGGCCTGGTGTGGAGATCAGTCCCAGCACTGAACTGGTGTTCACAATGCGGCCATCGCCGCTGGCCTGCAGCGCGGGTAACAGCCGCAGCGTCAACTGATGAACGCCAAAAAAGTTGCTGGAAAACTGCCGCTCCAGCTGCTGACGGGAGATCGTGTGCAGCGGGCCATAGAGGCCAAATCCGGCGTTGTTGAACAGCGCGGCCAGACGGTTATCACAGAGCGCGATCACCGCATCCGCAGCCTGATCCACGCTCTGCGGATCGTCGAGATCGAGCTGCAGCCCGGTAAACCCCAGCGTGTTCATGCGGGCAACATCGTCGGTTTTGCGGCAGGCTGCAATCACCCGATAGCCCCGCGACAGCAAATCCTGGGCGGCGACCAGACCAATACCGCTGGAACAACCTGTAATCAGAACGGTTTTTTGCATAACTTCACGCCCCTTTGAATTCCATTTGATTTATTTAATAATTAGTCAGTTAAGTGCGATTCATTAACGCTTTTATGCTGTGGGTTGACAGCTTGTGTTGTCCGCACCGGCTGGCAGAGTGGGCGGTAAACGGGGCAATATGCCCCGTAAAAAATGCCAGTTTTCAGATTTCACGTCTGAGCAGAAAGATCAGTGTACTTAGTTGACTGGTGGCAGTCCCATCTGTGTGATTTCAGCAGAATGGTTTTTGTTCAGATTAATTTGGCACTGGTCGATATATGACTGGTAGTCGTATGCGTCCTCGTCAAGCTCTGTCGCTACAGACAGGCAAAGTTGAGTCCGGTAATCCTTCCATTTTTTTTGCGCATCCAGAAAGCGACGAGAGTAAACGTCTCCGGACGTCTCTTTACTCGACTCTTTTCCATTAAAAGGGCCGACATTATTGGATTTTATTCTCTTGACTGCATCCGCTATGAGCGCATCCAGCGCTTTATTGCTGTTGTCTTTTTTGGCTGACAGACAGTTATAGGCAGCTGGTATGTCTTGATTCTGTTTAAAGCAGGCGTCACGTTCTGGCCCTGATGATAATTCGGCCTGCGCCATAGACGGTGCAATAAGAGCGACCATTAGAATTAAGACTTTTTTCACTGTAGATACCTTATTCTGTTTCTGTGGTTTTCGTATGACATGTATGTGGGACTACTTTTGATATGAGCTATTAACGCGGCCTTACCTTCAATTGCGGCTTGAAACAGTGCTCTGGCATTGTGAACACCCTGATAGAAAATATCGGTTACGACATCTCGGATTTTAGGATCTAACTGTTCCCATGCCGGGGCTGAAGGTATGGATTGTGCTATTCGACGGTAAAGGTTAAAAGCTTCGTTCCGTTTAACCCTGTACGCAATTTAAAAAAGTCGGATTTGTTGAGTGTGGGTTATCTCGCCAACCAACGGACCATAAACCTTAACAAACTGTTCTGCGTGCCGTCCTTTCAGGCCAGCAGCTTTAGAGCACAGAACGGCTTTATATTCTTCAATCCCAGCCTGCCTTAGTGTGGAGTAGATTTCACCGGCAGATCTGCTGCCCATATCATAGCCTCGACCAAGTGTAACCCCCGAAAAACTCGTGGGCGGCCATTGAAGAATGCGTGAAAAATTGGGATATCGGCGCTGTTTGAAGGGTTCCACGGCGGTTATATAGTCGGTGCCTTCGGCGTCAAAAGTAATTTGTCCTTCGCTGACTCGTAAGGGGCCAGTGGTATTTGAAGGCCGCCAGCCTGGTGTGGTTGCTTCACTTATTGCTCTGATAAACCATGTGTCTGTTGGCTGAACCAATCCACTCGGCGAGAGATTCATCAACCGCTGATACCAGCGTATAGCCTCAGTGGTGGCTGTATCGCATTGTCCATTTGTTGGGAGCGTGCGACCAGTTGCGAACTGATAGCCAGCATCATTTAACATGCGTTGAATTGATTTAACTTCATCGGGATTATTGGTACCACAAGCGCCGACAGATGAAGTCAGGCGAAATACGCGAGGGCCATGAGAGCGGTGATAGGGCATATGTATTCCTTTACAGCTAAGATTCCATGCAAAAATATTAACCAGCTGGAGAGGGCAATGCCAGCTTATATGCGACTGTTCAAATGCTAATTTAAGACGCTTTAAAGTGAATTTTAAGAAACGGCAGAATTATCTTTTCGCAGCGATATTGTTGAGAGAGTAAGCCTGGACCACTCAGAAATGGCAAAGCGGTCGAAAATCTCCGTCGCCACCTTGCCGTCATTGTGAATAGAATTAATTTTAACTTCATGATTTGAAGTTCTTTTTAATGAATCAAAAATATTTTTGCATTTCTTTACCCTTTTGGCGCATCCCGGTGCGCTACGGCTGCTTAACTAAGGGGGCGAGTTCTTTCGCCATTAACCCGGCGATAAACGGCTGGGCATCTGGATTGGGGTGAATGCCATCCTGCTGCATCCACTCGGGTTTCAGATAGACCTGCTCCATGAAAAAGGGCACCAGAGGAATGTCATGCTGCTGCGCGAGTCCGGGATAGATGCCGCTGAACGCTTCGGTGTAACGGCGACCATAGTTGGCGGGCAGGCGGATCTGCATTAGCAGCGGCTTCGCATTGGCAGCTTTGACATCGTCGATCACTTTACTCAGATTCTGCGCGATAGCGTCGGGCGGAAAACCGCGCAGACCATCGTTACCGCCCAATTCGATTAACACCCATTGCGGCTGATGCTGTTTTAATAGTGCGGGCAGGCGCGCCAGCCCCTGTGCAGCCGTATCACCGCTGATACTGGCGTTGATCACTTTAGGTTTTTGCTGCCACTGCTTATCAAGCAGGCTGGGCCAGGCCGCGGTGGCCGACATGCGATAGCCCGCGCTCAGGCTGTCGCCCAGCACCATCAGGGTATCTGCAGCAGCAAGACGTGACACCAGCAGAAGAATCAATAACAGGAAGGGATAATGCCAGCGGAAAACATTGTTGAAGTTCATCATCTTACTAAGTCCGTCGGTCAGGGAGAGCATCAGTTAACCATCCTTACCGGAGTTGAGTTGGTTGTCAAACCAGCTGAGACCATTGCGCTGATTGGCGAGTCCGGTTCCGGCAAGTCAACCCTGCTCGGAATTCTGGCCGGGCTGGACGATGGCAGCAGCGGCGAAGTCCACCTGTTGGGACAGCCGCTGCACCAGATGAACGAAGAGCAGCGTGCGGCCCTGCGTGCCCGGCAGGTCGGCTTTGTGTTTCAGTCGTTTATGCTGGTGCCGACCCTGAATGCGCAGGAGAACGTGCAACTGCCTTCACTACTGCGCGGCGACAGCGACCGTCAGAGCCGCGAACAGGCCCGTGAACTTTTGACGCTGCTCGGTCTGGGTGAACGTCTTCATCATCTGCCCGCCCAGCTTTCAGGCGGCGAGCAGCAGCGGGTGGCGCTGGCCCGCGCCTTTAGTGGCCGTCCTGGCCTGCTGTTTGCCGATGAACCGACCGGCAATCTCGATCGCAAAACCGGTGACCGGATCGCCGATCTGCTGTTTTCCCTTAATCGCGACTTCGCCACCACGCTGATTCTGGTGACGCATGACGAGCAACTGGCGGCGCGCTGCGATCGTCGCCTGCGGCTACGCGACGGTAAACTGTGGGAGGAGCAATGATCTGGCGCTGGTTCTGGCGCGAGTGGCGCTCGCCTTCGCTGCTGATTGTCTGGCTGGCCCTGACGCTGGCGGTGGCCTGCGTACTGGCGCTGGGGTCGATCAGCGATCGCATGGAAAAAGGGTTGAATCAACAGAGCCGTGATTTTATGGCCGGTGACCGCACGCTGCGCAGCAGTGATGCTGCGCCAGAAGCCTGGCTGGAAAAGGCGAAGGAAACCGGCCTGACGGTCAGTCGTCAGCTGACCTTTATGACCATGACCTTTGCCGACCAGTCCCCGCAGCTCGCCTCAGTCAAAGCGGTAGATGACCGTTACCCGATGTTTGGCACGCTGCAGACGCAACCGCCAGGCCTGCGACCGCAGGCGGGCACTGCGCTGGCGGCACCGCGTCTGATGGCGCTGCTGAATCTGAAAGTGGGTGACATGCTGGAAGTGGGGGATACTCAGCTGCGCATCAGCGGGGAGGTGATCCAGGAGCCGGATGGCGGCTTTAACCCGTTTGAGATGGCGCCGCGGCTGCTGATTAACCTGGCGGATGCCGCGAAAACCGGTGCGATTCAGCCTGGCAGCCGCATCACCTGGCGCTATAAATTCTCCGGTAATCCCGAGCAGCTGGCGAGCTATGATCGCTGGATTGAACCGCAGCTGAAGGCGGACCAGCGCTGGATCAGCGTGGAGAACTCTGAAGATGCGCTGGGACGTTCGATGCAGCGGGCGCAACAGTTCCTGCTGCTCTCGGCCTTGCTGACGCTGATGCTGGCGATTGCGGCTGTGGCGGTCGCCATGAGTCATTACTGCCGCAGCCGTTACGATCTGGTGGCGGTACTCAAAACCCTGGGGGCGACGCATGGCGCGTTGCAGCGATTGATCATCGGTCAGTGGCTGGCAGTGCTTCTGTTGGCAGCGATTGCCGGAGGCGTTGTGGGGCAGGGCGTGGAAGCGATCCTGATGGCGATGCTGAAACCGGTGCTGCCTGCCAGCTTACCGGCGGCCAGCGTCTGGCCGTGGATCTGGGCGGTGGGGTCGCTATTTGTGATTTCGCTGCTGGTGGGGCTGCGCCCCTATCGTCTGCTGCTGGCAACGCAGCCTCTGCGGGTGCTGCGGCGCGATGCAGTGGCAAATCTCTGGCCACTGAAGTTCTATATACCGGTAATGATCGTGGTGGTGGTGGCGCTGTTAGCGCTGCTGGTCGGCGGCAGTAAAATGCTCTGGGCGCTGCTGGCGGGCGTGGTGGTGCTGGCGGGATTACTGGCGTTGCTCGGCTGGGGAACCCTGCTGCTGCTGCGTCGGCTGGTGGTGCGCAACCTGGCGCTGCGGCTGGCAATTAACCGGCTGTTACGCCAACCCGGCATGACGCTGAGTCAGCTTGCGGCTTTTTCACTGTCGTTTATGCTGCTGGCGCTGTTGCTGGTGATGCGTGGCGATCTGCTGGATCGCTGGCAGCAGCAGTTACCGGCGGATAGC
Source organism: Pantoea sp. RCC30.1 (assembly GCF_058148845.1). NCBI lineage: Bacteria > Pseudomonadati > Pseudomonadota > Gammaproteobacteria > Enterobacterales > Erwiniaceae > Pantoea > Pantoea sp. RCC30.1. The sequence goes on from NZ_JBXUHX010000026.1 coordinate 32,434, forward strand.
CCGAACTTCTTCCTGTTGAACATGACGGCAGATCAGGTGCCGCAGGTGCGTGATTTCCTGCAATCGCATCAGATCACACCCGGGACCTTTTACCCTATTGCGCGTGTACGACTCAGTGAACTTAATGGCAAACCGGCCGATCCAAAGCTGGATAACGCCCTGAACCGTGAGCTCAATCTGACGGAACTGGCCGATCGCCCGGATCACAATCCGCTGGTGGCAGGCAACTGGCCACCAAAAGCGGGTGAAGTATCGATGGAAGTGGAACTGGCGGATCGGCTGGGGCTGAAGCTCGGCGATACCCTGACGTTCGACGGCGATACGCAGACGTTCAGCGCCCGTATCACCAGCCTGCGTAAAGTGGACTGGGAAGGCCTGAAACCGAACTTCTTCTTTATCTTCCCGCCGGGGGCGCTCGACAGCCAGCCGCAGACCTGGCTCACCAGCTTCCGCATGGAGGCGAATCCTGTTCTGCTGGCGCAGCTGAATCGTGCTTTTCCGGCGCTGAGTCTGCTGGATATCGGCAGCATTATGCAGCAGATCGGTCAGGTACTGACGCAGGTCAGCCGGGCGCTGGAGATCATGGTGGTACTGGTCACTGCCTGCGGTGTGTTACTGCTGCTGGCGCAGATTCAGGTCGGGATGCGCCAGCGTAGGCAGGAGTTGGTGGTCTATCGCACGCTCGGTGCGGGCAAAAGACTGCTGCGCACCACGCTGTGGTGTGAGTTTGCGCTGCTTGGCGTGGTCTCCGGCGTGGCGGCCGCGATGGGGGCAGAAGCGGCGCTGTGGGGATTACAGACTAAGATTTTCGATTTCCCGTGGCAGCCTGACTGGACATTATGGCTGGCGTTGCCGTTATGTGGCGCACTGCTGTTATCACTGTGTGGTGGCTGGCTGGGAATCCGGTTACTGAAAGGGAAGGCGCTGTTCAGGAAGTTTGATGCGGCCTAAGGGAGTGTAGGCATAAGGCGGCACTAAGCCCGCCTTTGACCTTCATCCAGATCGCACCCTTCACCAGCAAGCGGGTAACGGGAAACGAAGAGCAAAGCGTCACGCGCCAGGGATGGCGCGTGCCGAGCTGGCAGGGATGCCGTTTTTGCGTCTTTGCGATCGTTTCCCGTTACCGGCGTCTCCCTCTGACTTAAAGGCGACTGCTCAATCGCTCTGAGCTGCCTGGTAAAGCCATCATCAGACTCAGGTGCGGGAAACTACAGCTTTTCAACGGCCCAGGCGATGCCGCTGGCGTACTCTTCCGGGAGCTGAGGCACCAGCGAATTCAGTGCCGCTTTGAGTCGTTCTGCATCGCTGTCGGTCAGATTCAGGTGGCCCACTTTACGACCCGGACGCACCTCTTTGTCATACCAGTGCAGATGCACCAGCGGCTGCTGAAGCCAGTTAACGTTAACCGCGGTTCCAATCAGATTGACCATTACCGACGGCGCAAACACCACCGGCTGCGGTAATGGCAGGCCAAGAATGGCGCGCAGATGCAACTCAAACTGGCTGATCGACGCACCGTTCTGCGTCCAGTGCCCACTGTTGTGGACGCGCGGAGCCAGCTCATTGATCAGCAATCCGGCTGGCGTAACGAAACACTCCATCGCCATTACGCCGACGTAGTTCAGTTCCTGCATGATCGCACTCAGCATCGATTCAGCCTGCTGCTGCTGTGCCTGATCCGCCTGCGGAAATGCCACGCTGGTCCGCAGAATGCCATCCTGATGCAGGTTATGCGTCAGCGGATAGAACACCACCTGGCCATCGTGACCGCGCGCGCCCACCAGTGACACTTCACCGGAAAAGTTGATGCCCTGCTCAACGATACATTCGCCGTAGCACGCCTCCGGCAGCTGGTGAGTCTCATCAGCACGCAGACGCCACTGACCCCGTCCGTCGTATCCGCCGGTACGGCTTTTCACAATCGCCAGCTCGCCCAGGGAGTCAAACACCGCTGGCCATTCGCTTTTATCGGCCAGCAACTGCCACGGCGCGGTGGCAAGCCCCAACTGATCCAGCAGCTGTTTCTGCGTCAGACGATCGGCCAGACGCGGAAAAATCTCACGGTTAACAAAGGCCGGATGGCTCGCCAGTTCGCGCGTCAGCGCGGTCTCGGGCCAGCGTTCGATTTCGGCAGTGATCACGCTGTCGGCGATCGGCAGGGCAGCAGGATCGGCATCCAGACCGACCGGATACACCGCGATGCCCAGCGGCTCACCCGCCTGGCGCAGCATACGACCTAACTGGCCGTTGCCCAGTATGCAAACCGGCTTCATGCATCCACCCGCGGATCGGGATGGTTCAGCACCTCATCGGTCTGGCTCTGACGCCAGGTCGTCAGGCGTGACGCCAGCGCGCTGTCATGCAGCGCCAGAATCTGCGCCGCCAGCAGCGCGGCATTGGCTGCGCCCGCCTTGCCAATTGCCAGTGTCCCGACCGGAATACCGCGCGGCATCTGCACAATCGAATAGAGGCTATCGACGCCACTCAGGGCAGCACTCTGCACCGGCACACCCAGCACCGGTACCAGGGTTTTGGCCGCCAGCATACCCGGCAGATGTGCCGCGCCACCTGCGCCAGCAATAATCACCTGAAAACCATTACCGGCTGCCGTCTCGGCGAAGCTGAACAGTTTATCCGGGGTGCGGTGCGCAGAGACTACTTCAACATGAAAAGGGACGTCCAGGCTGGAGAGGATTTCAGCGGCGAACTGCATGGTGGCCCAGTCACTTCTGGAACCCATAACAATGGCGATGCGGGCCGGGGCGTTGGATGACATGCGGTCAACTCCTGTGAATGAACAAACAGACCTGGCCGGGCGGACAGGTTTTGAAGGGCACCGAGAATAGCATGAGAAGCACGCAAGGAAAACGGTTGCGTCGGCCTGACGTCGGGGAGTTAATCGCAGATTAAAAGTCGAAATGGATGAGCTGAATGCCGCTGGCGTCAAGCTGAATCATGGAACCCCGGCTGTGCCAGGCACCCAGCACCGCGCGTTGCGCCGTTTCACCCTGCAGGCTCAATGTATGAATTTCAGGACGATGGGTATGACCGTGGATCAGCAGCGGCACCTGCTGGCGCAGCATGGCGGCGGCGACCGCTTCCTGGTTCACATCCATGATGGTCTGGGATTTGTGCTGGTTAGCCTGTTTACTGTCTGCGCGCATCCGGGCGGCAATACGTTTGCGTATCCACAATGGCAACGCCAGGAACAGTCGCTGGATCCACGGATTGTGCACTTTGGCACGAAAACGCAGATAACCCGCATCGTCCGTACAGAGCGTATCGCCGTGCATGATGAGCAGCCGATGGCCGTAGAGCGTCAACACCTGCTCTTCCGGCAACAGCGTCATGCCGCAGGCCTGCGCAAAGCGTCGGCCAATCAGGAAATCGCGATTGCCATGAATGAAGTAAACCGGAACCGGGAGGGCGCGCAGGGCGCTGGCAATCTGCTGATGCAGCGGATTGGGATCGTCGTCGCCAATCCAGGCTTCAAACAGATCGCCGAGAATATAGAGCGCGTCGCAGTGGGGCGCTTCGCGCTGTAAAAAATGCAGAAAACCGGCGGTAATCGCCGGTTCTTCCTGACACAGATGCAGATCTGCGATAAACAGCGTGCGCGACATTACTCGCTGACGGTCACTTTCTGGATAACGACGTCATCTTTTGGCACATCCTGGTGCATGCCGCTGCGGCCGGTAGAGACCGCTTTGATCTTCTCAACCACATCCATACCTTCAACCACTTCAGCGAACACGCAGTAGCCCCAGCCCTGAACGCTTTCGTCACGGAAGTTCAGGAAGTCGTTATCAGCGACGTTGATGAAGAACTGTGCGGTCGCAGAGTGCGGCGCAGAGGTACGTGCCATTGCCAGCGTACCTTTGGTGTTTTTCAGGCCGTTGCTTGCTTCGTTCTGAATTTCTGCTTTGGTTTCTTTCTGCTTCATGCCCGGCTCGAAGCCGCCGCCCTGAATCATAAAGCCGTTGATTACACGGTGGAAAATGGTGTTGTCGTAAAAACCTTCACGGCAGTAATCCAGGAAGTTCTGTACGGTTGCCGGCGCTTTATCATCGAAAGTTTTGATTACGATATCGCCATGGTTCGTCTGGAAAGTTACCATTTTTGTCGTCCTGTAAAGGTTGTCATCAGTTGCTGAGGTCGCTCTGTCGATTGGCGTCCCCCTTTTTGTCGACCGTTCTTATATCATAATTTCCAATGACGCGTCAGCAGCGCGGCGCAGTTGGCTTGCTTTGCGTCGCGCGAGCGATAAAAATACGGCACAATGTCTGGATACTTAAAAGTGTCAACCACACGCGAAAACGGAACCGTTCAATGCTTAAGATTTATAACACCCTGAGTCGACAGAAAGAGGAATTCAAACCCATTCATGCCGGTAAAATCGGGATGTATGTTTGCGGCATCACGGTGTATGACCTCTGTCACATTGGTCATGGGCGGACGTTCGTGGCGTTTGACGTGGTGGCGCGCTACCTGCGTTACCTCGGTTATCAGCTTAATTATGTGCGTAACATCACCGACATTGATGACAAAATCATCAAACGCGCCAACGAAAACGGCGAGAGCATCGAAACCCTGACCAACCGCATGATCGGCGAGATGCACAACGACTTTGCCGCGCTGGGAATTCTGCCACCTGATGAGGAGCCGCGCGCGACCCGTCATATCGCCGAGATCATCGAGCTGGTGGAGACGCTGATCGCTCGCGGTCACGCTTATGTGGCGGATAATGGCGACGTGATGTTTGATGTGCTGAGCGACACCGATTACGGCGCACTGTCGCGTCAGGATCTGGAGCAGTTGCAGGCGGGAGCACGCGTTGAAGTCGCCGATGTGAAGCGCAATCCGATGGATTTCGTGCTGTGGAAGATGTCCAAAGCGGATGAGCCAGCCTGGTCATCGCCATGGGGCAACGGCCGTCCTGGCTGGCACATCGAGTGTTCGGCAATGAACTGCAAACAGCTGGGCACCCATTTCGATATCCACGGCGGCGGTTCAGACCTGATGTTTCCGCACCATGAAAACGAAATCGCTCAGTCGAGCTGCGCCCATGACGGCCCTTACGTCAACTACTGGATGCACTCCGGCATGGTGATGGTTGACCGTGAGAAGATGTCCAAATCGCTCGGTAACTTCTTCACCGTGCGAGACGTGCTGCAACATTATGATGCGGAAACGGTGCGTTACTTCCTGATGTCCGGTCACTATCGCAGCCAGCTTAACTATGGCGAAGATAACCTGAATCAGGCGCGAGCGGCGCTTGAGCGTCTCTATACCGCGCTGCGTCACACCGACAGCAGCGTTAAAGCCCACGGTGGCGAAGCGTTTGAAGCGCGTTTCCGCAGCGCGATGGATGATGATTTCAACACCCCGGAAGCCTATTCGGTGCTGTTCGACATGGCGCGTGAAGTGAACCGCCTGAAAAGTGAAGATGGCGCTTCAGCGCACGGGCTGGCGTCGAAGCTGCGCGAGATGGCCAACGTGCTGGGCATCCTGCAGCAGGATCCTGAGCTGTTCCTGCAAAGCGGCGCGCAGGTCAATGACGAAGAGGTTGCCGAGATTGAGCATTGGGTGAAAGCCCGTGCCGATGCGCGCGCCGCCAAAGCCTGGGCTGAAGCGGATATCGCGCGCGACAAGCTTAACGCGCTGGGCGTCATCGTCGAGGATGGGCCGCAGGGCTCCAGCTGGCGTCGGAAATAAACCGGAGAGGGCGAGCAATCGCCCTTTTTTATTATGGCGATAGAACAGATTCAGATCCGCGGCTTCCGCTCGATACGTAACCTGACGCTCTCTCTGCAGCAGCTGAATGTGGTGAGCGGTCCCAACGGCTGCGGTAAATCCAACCTCTACAAAGCGGTGCGGCTGCTGCATGAGGCAGCCAGCGGTCGTCTGGCACTGGCGCTGGCTGACGAAGGCGGCATTCAGAAAGCGATGTGGGCGGGCGGTTTACGCCGGGGCGATCGCCGACACGATCCAAAGCGGCTGGAGCTGGCGGTGGTAATGGATGACATGGATTACCAGATGGAGATTGGTTTTCCCGAGCCGCTGGCGACCAGCCTGTTCAATCTGGATCCGCTGGTGAAACAGGAACGGCTCTGGCTGAGCGGTCAGCAGCGCCGTCCTTCCGCCTGCATTATGCAGCGCGAAAATCAGACCGCTTTTCTGCACAACGTTGAAGGTGAGCGCGTCGCCTATCCGGCGGTGCTGCATCCGGAAGAGTCGCTGTTTGGTCAGCTTGGTGAACCGCATCGCTACCCGGAGCTTTCGCAGCTGCGCGAACGTCTGCAGCAGTGGCGCTTTTACCATGAGTTTGCGGTCTGGCCGGGATCTCCTATCCGGGCACCGCAAATCGGCGTGCGTGCGCCGGTACTCGCTCACGATGGCGGTAATCTGGCGGCCGCCTGGGCGACGATTGTGGAGCGCGGTCATTCAGAGCTATTGTTTGAGGTTATGGCGCAGGCGTTTCCCGACAGCCAGTTTGATGTCGAGGTACAGAACGGCCGTTTCCAGATGCTGATGTCGCGCCACGGCATTCTGCGTCCGCTGGAGAGCGCGGAGTTTTCTGATGGCACGCTGCGTTTTCTCTGTCTGGTTGTGGCGCTGCTCAGCCCGCGCCCACCCGCCTTTATGGCACTGAATGAACCGGAGAACAGTCTGCATGAAGATCTGTTGCCTGCGCTGGCGCGCTTAATCGCCGAAGCCAGTCAGTACAGTCAGCTCTGGATCACCAGCCATTCACCCCGGCTCGCATTGCACATTGCGCAGCATACGGCGGTGAATCATATCGCATTGGAACAGCGGGAAGGGGAGACGCGAGTACAGGAAGATGAACTGCTGTAACAGCGTCCCCGCAGGGACGCACGATAATTACTCGACTACAGTAATGCGGAAACCGGAGAATTCCACGGTCTGACCGGCAACGATTTTGCAGCGCTTGCGGGTTTCTACCACACCATTGACCTTCACTTCACCCTCGGCAATCACGACTTTCGCCTGTGCGCCGCTCTGAACCCAGCCTTCCAGTTTCAGCAGGTCACACAGATCGACGTGCGGGAATTTACCCAGTGAAAAACTTGCCATTTAAACTTCCTCTTTATCGTGAAACTCTTCACACGCCTGCAGCGTGTTTTGAATCAGGGTTGCTACCGTCATCGGGCCAACACCGCCCGGCACCGGAGTGATCCAGGATGCGCGCTCTGATGCACTGTCAAAATCAACGTCGCCGACCACTTTGCCGCTCTCCAGCCGGTTAATACCGACGTCGATGACGATGGCACCGGGTTTTATCCAGTCACCCGGAATAAAGCCTGGCTTACCCACTGCAACGACCAGCAGATCGGCATGCTCAATGTGATGACGCAGATCTTTGGTAAAGCGATGGGTGACGGTGGTGGTGCAGCCTGCCAGCAGCAGTTCCATGCTCATCGGACGACCAACAATGTTGGACGCGCCAACCACCACGGCATTCAGGCCGTAGGTGTCAATGTTGTAGCGCTCCAGCAGCGTCACGATACCGCGCGGGGTACAGGGACGCAGGGTAGGCGCGCGCTGACAGAGGCGACCGACGTTATAAGGGTGGAACCCATCGACATCTTTATCAGGCGTAATGCGCTCCAGCACCTTCACGTTATCGATGCCGGCTGGCAGCGGCAGCTGCACCAGGATGCCATCGATTTCATCGTCCTGATTGAGCGTATCGATCAGCTCCAGCAGCTCCGCTTCGCGGGTCGTGGCAGGCAGGTCGTAAGAGCGGGAGAGGAAACCGACCTCTTCACAGGCGCGGCGTTTGCTGGCCACATAGATCTGCGATGCCGGGTTTTCACCCACCAGAACCACTGCCAGACCCGGCGCGCGTTTTCCGGCGGCCAGACGCTGCTTCACTTTTTCCGCAACCTCAACGCGCACCTGCTGCGCAATCGTTTTACCGTCAATAATTTTTGCTGCCATCAGAGAGGAAATCCACTGTGTTGTGTTGAATCGGGGAAGGGGGCTATTTTGTCAGAAGCACGGCGCGCTGTCAGTCACAGTTTCAGCCACGTACGCGCTTTCCTGCTTTTTCGTCGCGACGAATGCCAGTCTGCATGCGTATGATATCTGCAGGACAATCCGGGGACGATGTAATGATTTGGATAATGCTTGCTACTCTGGCGGTGGTGTTTGTCGCTGGATTTCAGCTGCTCACCGCTGGCTCACGCCACGCCGCTCAGCGGCTCAGCAAACGGCTGCAGCTGCCACCGGTACAGGTGGAATCAATGATCTCTATGATGGGAAAAGAGGCGGCGAAAGAGTTTACCGACTATCTTAGCCACGATAATGAAACGCATCTGCATAATGGCGCAGCGGTACTGCTGATCTGGCAGGTGTTGATTGTTGACGGCAGCGAGGAGAACAGCCAGCGCTGGCATGGGATTCTCAGTCGCGCCGGTTTTTCACCGCTTATCAGCCGCCAGCAGCTGCTGCTCGCGCTGGGCTTTCTGCGACAGCTGGAGCCGGACAGCCAGGAGCTGCACGCACTTCGTGAGCAATACAATGCGCGTTTCACATCACAAGGGATTGAGCTGGAAGGAGAACTCACCAGCGCCAGTAAACTCGTGTCGCTCAGCGAATGGCGCAGGCGTCACTGACGCCAATTGGTCATTCCCGCAGCACTTCGCTGCGGAGAAAGGGCAAAAACGTTGACGTACCCGCTTCCGGACGTATAATCCGTGCCATCTCCATGCGCCCTTAGCTCAGTTGGATAGAGCACCGGCCTTCTAAGCCGTAGGTCACAGGTTCGAATCCTGTAGGGCGTACCAATATCCTTCAATGACTTACGCCAACTTCAATCCTACCTGATTATCTCCTTGTGTCGTATTTGTGTCGCTCTCACCCAAAAGTGAGTCAATTTTGCGCGCATGCTCGGTCAGGTGGTTAGGTGCCAGGTGAGCATACCGGCGCACCATTTCGATACTTTCCCATCCCCCCATTTCCTGCAGCGCCGACAGCGGAACACCGGACTGTATCAACCAGCTCGCCCAGGTGTGCCTGAGGTCATGAAAGCGGAAGTCTTCTATCCCTGCCGCTTTTAGACCGATATTCCACGCCGTGTTATCATCACTCCGCATTTTCCTGCCTGCAGGTGCCAGCGTTCCGTCGCTGCGATGCTTCGCCTTGGTATGAACGAACACCCAGCGTGAATGCTTCCCTATCTGCCCCTTCAGCACTTTGCACGCCGTATCATTCAGAGCCACGCCAATAGCCTTGCCCGCTTTGGCGTTCTCCGGATTAATCCAGGCGACCTTCCTTTGCATATCAACCTGAGTCCATTCCAGATCCAGAATGTTCGACCGGCGAAGCCCGGTAGCCAGCGCAAAAATGACCACAGGCTTTATGCTTTCCGGCATGCACTCGATAAGCCGGTTTGCTTCTTCACGCGTTAACCAGCGGATGCGCTTGCTGATCGGCTTCTTCGTTTTTATAACCGGCGCGGCCTTTATCCAGCCCCATTCATTTGCAGCTGCACGCAGTAGCGATCGCATAAAAGAAAGGTAGTGGCTCTTTGTTCCTGCACTTACCGGCTTGTCCTTATATAGCGGCACCGGCTTTTCATCCCTGATAGCGGTGTCGCGCTGTATTTCCCACTTCCGGCGGTGATTGCGGTTGATCATCCTGCTCACAATCTTCTGCACTTCTTCGCCAGTAATAGTGGCGATGTCTCTCCCGGCAAAGTGCTGGAGAAAGAACTCAATCTTAACTTTGTCATCATCAAGGCTGCGTTTATGCTCCTTCTCATCCAGCCACCGCATGCAGGCCTCTTCGAATGACCGCTGCGGCAAATCCCCCAACTCTTCAACACGCCATGCTTCTGACTTCAGCCTGTCGTGCAGCTCCTGCGCTTGCTTTTTGTCCGCTGTCCCAAGCGATCGCCTAACTCTTTTGCCATTCGGGGTAAAGAAATGACAGTGCCATACTCCTCCCCTGAGGGTGATTGACATGATGGACCTCCAGTTGTGCCATCACCCATGCTCGCCGGGCGATTTTGAGTTGGATTTGAAAGATAAGCAATACAGGCTGATCGCAGCACCAAATACTTGCCGCTGTCGCCACCGGTCCGGCGACCGACCAGTTCGCCTCGGTTAATGAGGTTGCTCACTGTCCGGGAAGACACTTTCAGGAAGCAGGCAGCTTCGGCCAGTGTCAGTGCCTCGTCGTTTTCCATATCTACTCCTTATACGGCCAGTTCCAGGCCAGCACGATGAGAATAAAAACGGCGAGCCATATGAAGAACTCGCCGGGGGTGATGTCGCAGAAGGTGTTCATGCTGCTTCATCTGACCTCCTGCCAGAGGGGATCGCGACGCCGGGCAGCAACTCAATATCATTGTGTGGGTTTTCATTCCCCCAGTGATGCCAGCCTTCAGCATCGCCACGGCTGAACAACTCGATGCGTGACACGTCACCATAGAGAAGCTCCAGGCGGTGGCGGGCCTCCCAAGGTTTTGCGCTATGCTCTCCAAGCGGGCTATATATGACCTGCTTCACTGACGCGTTAATCCTTTCAATTCCGCTGCCGCGCACCGCGATCAGCAAGTCCTCTGTGTTGGCTCTGGTGTAGTTGCCGCCGTTCATTCGCGTCTGCGTGTTCAACAGCGCCAGAAAATCGTAGAAGTCACTCACCTCACCATCTGCGAGCGCCTTGTTGATATGTTGCTCGGCTAGCTGATTGAGTTTCACCCAGGTGAACCCCTTCATCGTCCTAACCTTAAACCCCCAGGCTTCTGCGAGTTGCACGGCTTCGGCGTTATGGGTGCCGGTGTACCACATCGCCAGCACTGCATTTTCGGCAGCGATATCCCAAACCGGCAGCCGCTTAATATCTGCGATCGGCATCGTTTGGTAGTGGTCAGTCGCTGCGCCGTTGCTAATGGTGTTGCTGTACGACCAAGGCGGATCGCAGTAGATGAGTCGATACTTTTCAGACATAACAACTCCTCACGCAGAGCGCGATAGTGAATAGGGTGGGTGGGGGTTACTGGCTGCGGAAGCCGTTACAGGTGCGGAAGAACTCGATCAGATAGCCTTTCATTTTGGCGTGCCATTCCTTGTCATTGCCATTGCACCATCCGTCTGGCGGCGTCCACGGCTCAATAAGGTCAGCCATCTTTTTCGCTTTTGCTGCGGTGACGTTTACTGGGTCGTTGGTGAATTGAGTGTTTATCAGCTTATCCATGCCGGGTATGGCGAGCACCTTGAACCATGTTCCGTTAGGAAGGGCGACGCCACATACGCGGTCGGCTTCGCGTCGCTTATCTATTAAATCAACTGACATTTCGTATCTCCTTATCCACCTGCCGCACGTAATAGCTCAGCCATAACTTGGCTGGAAACGTATCAGGCGGCAGTGCGGTGATTGATTTGGCGTGTTTATCAAGAAGTATGGTGATGATGCGGTCGTGTTCTTTCTTGGGCCTGCCGTCTATGGCTTTGATGATTTCGCTCCTGCACTTACGTGCTACGGCTCTTAGCACGTTCTCAGCTACTGGCGTCACGCTACCTTGCGATGTTGCTTAGCGCGCTCGATGCGCTGGTAGTCATCCTTGCATTCTGGGCAACAGAAGAATCCTTTCTCCAGCTTCTCACCGCAGTCGCCGTTCTGGCAGGCGCCGGTAAATGTCATAGTTGGTCTCGGCCTGTTAGCCAGAGCTATTTCAATATTGAGCATCTCCAGCTCAGCGGCATTATCAATATCGTCTGCATGCATGGTGGCTACTCCGATTTTGGCAATAAAAAACCCCGCCGGGGCGAGGTCTGTTTGTTTGTTTTTGGCTCAGGGCTTAGGCCTGTTCTGCCACTCTTCAGTTTCAAACTTACTAAACACCTTTAGGCAATCGACGCACTTCCAGTCGCCGGTATGCTGCCCGATTACCCGGTCCTTAATTACCTTCTCTGAGCCGCATTCCGGGCACGTCTTAGGTTTAAAGTGAGCAGCCATCACTTTTCCTCTTTGAAATAAACCGGGTCAGTGCCGCGCGGGAACTGAAGCGCAACGTTCCTGTAATGCTGCAACCTCTCCCTGAAATAATCTCTCATCGCTTCAGGCTGCTGCAACTCAACCTCCATGGCGATTACAGGCTGATTCATACGCTCCTTGTATGCGACTCCTGACGCGGCTAAATCCACGTTAATCCTGTCGCGCTCTTCACTGCTGCGTGCTGCTAAGTTGTGTGACATGGCGATGTCCTCCTGTGGGGAGTATACGCCTATTCAGATGGGGTGGGGGCAGCGGCTAGCATTGCCGCATAGCACAGCCTTGCTTTGTGCGCTGACTGCTGACATCCGCTCATCGCTTCGTATGCCTCCCATTTTTCGTCGGTGCTAAAAGATTTGTCAGGTTCAGACTCAAATCCAGCAACCACCATTATCTCGGTCGGCTCAATGGGTACGATTTTCCACCCAGTCGGAATGGACGCCGATGTAAACAGGGGAATGTCATCACTGAATCGCTGCGCATTAAACAATCCAACTTCGACTGCAGTATGCTTCTTTAACCGGCTCAAAATCGCGTGCTCTTCCGATGAGATCCACGCAACGGGCTTAGATTTACGCAGCGCCAGCAGCTCCTTTGCCATTACAGCAACAGCTTCAGCCGATACCCGCTTAGCGAATTCGAGATTCGTAGCGGCAGACTCAAGATAGAGGTTGCTGGGATATTGTTTATCGCTCATTTCGCCCCCTCAATGTTGCGCATGGCGGAGTCAATCTGCTCCCGCAAATCCGTGGCATAGTTTTCATCGCAATCGTCGCTAGTTTGTTGCGACCAAAAAATATTGTGACTTCCATAGGGCAAAGGCTCGCGGACGTTAACGGCTTTTGATACAAGCCAATCCATGCGCTTTGTGTCATCCGGCACCAGCTCAGCCAGGCTTACGGCGGGCGCGGGGCGGGAAATATGCGCCCCCGAAAGAACAGAGCGAATTGCCTTTGCACTTCTCAGTGCATACTCAGTGATAGATACATCACAGCCTGTATCTTCACCGTCAATTTCAAACCGCAAATCAACGCAGTCGCCATCTATATCATCTGAGTCGAAGTTACCAATAAACTCAAGAATAGTGGCGCAGTGCATTGCCTCTTCATCATATTGCTCCCGGCCCGCCAGCTTTGCCTCTGCTGCTTCTGCGCGCTGCTCCAGCGCCCGGAATGCTTCGGCAACGTCACGAACAAGGCGATGATTGAAGCTCTCTAGCTTTGTGGTGGCGGGCCATGAATCAACCACCTCCTGACACCATTTTTCTAACGCGTTCAGCTTTTCCATTACTCCTGCACCTCATAGCCTGCTGCACGGATGGCCGCAATAGCATCTTCAACAGAGATAGCCATGCAGGTCACATAATCCTGATCGATATCTTCACGCGTAAGCATGGAACGACGTGGTGGCAGTTTAACCGGCTGCGCGGTCAGGGCGGCGAGTGCTATTTCATTCCTGAGTAAATCACGCTTTAAAACTGGCTCACCCGGGTAAGCCTTAATGCAACGATTTAAATGCGCTATTTCTCGCTGGCAGTCTTCAATCAGCGCCTGCTTCTCTTCTGCTTTCATGATGGCTCTCCTGCGCGGAGTTGGGCGGCATTGATCGCGTCGCGAACTACCGTCCTGTAGTAGTGATGGAATGCCATAGTCAGGCCCAGCTTTGTTGCGGACTGATTCTTTTCGCTGAGCAGCCCCAGCCGCATGCAGATGGTTGTGGCTGTCCAGCCTGAGTGATACCCAGCAGCACGCTTCATGACTGTCTCTGCCAGAATGGTACGGTAGTCATCTCGCCCGAAATTGGTGTTCTCAAACGCCTTTGCAATGACCTCATCGGTCAGATGCTTATCACAGACGATAGCCATCACTCACCATCCTTACCGGCGCGGAGTTGGGCGGCAAAATCCTCTGCCAAATCTTTAACCCGGTCTCCGACAGCGCAACCGCCCTGTATCGCTGATGCAAACATCTCCACACCCTCAGCCCGCACAGCGTTGAGGTAGGCGTCGGTGTCTGGGGTCTTGATAGAGTCAAATTCTTCCATTGCCGATTCCAGAGCGATTTGCTGGCAAGCTACTTCTGCACGTCCCTGAATCCCTGTGCCTTCACCGTTAAGGTTGTTGTGCATATCATTCAACTTGTCGCCAAACCCCTTCAGCACCGCATTCTCAGCCGCCAGCGCGTCCCGCTGCTCCTGTGTTGCGAGAAGCTGAGTTGCCAGCCACACGATTACCTCTTCGCTATCCTTCGCGATGTGCGCCGGAGGATACCCCTGCGCCATATGCTCAATGTCGCTATGTTCCATTCTCTTACCCCTTATGCCGCTGTCAGGCTCAATGCCGCGGCGAAAATAGTTAGTCCTGCACCACGGCACCAAAGCGTCCGCGAAGCTCTTTCTGGTAGTCATTCCAGACGAAATCAGGCTTCGTCATAACGATGCGTGGCAGCTGCGGATAGAAGGCTGCCTGTCGTGCATATTCACGGGTGGCGCGCTCCCTGCGCCGTGCTCCCAGTGATTCCGTCGTGCGTGATTCAATCCGGCACCGCTCACCGTGCCGGGCGGCAATCTGCTGCTGTGCGTCCTGCATAGCCAGCCGATGTAATCGCTGTGATTGCGTTTCATCAGGGCGTGCAGAGTCCGCCGAGGGTTCGGTGAGGTTCATGGTCGGCGCCTTATTGGTGGGTGTTAGAAGGGGATCGAATTATCGTATTGAGGTTCTGTAGATTGACCATGTGACTGCTGCGGCCGACTCTGTTGCTGGCCGTTCTGCTTTGGCGGCAGATCGATATCCCGTACGAGAATGGTAGGCGTCGAAACTTTAGTGCCGTCATCCTTTGTCCATTCTTCCAGAACGAACTCGCCGGTAACGGTGACCTTCGCACCCTTCAGGATGGATGCCGATAGCTTTTCAGCCATGGCACCGAACATCTTGCATTGCAGCCAGGACGTTTTCTCGTTGTCACCAAATCCTGATTTGGCCGGCAGAGAGAAAGAAGCGATGTGCTTTCCGTTTGGGGTGACGCGCAGAACGGCATCCTTGCCGACATTACCTGCGATTGTGATCGTGTTGATTGGCATTATGCTGTGGCTCCTTCAAGCTCTGATTTCTTCATGTCGTAGACTTCCTTAGCCTTAGCCTGCTCCGGAGTGCCATCCAGCATCTGCCAGGCTTTGGCGAATGACTGCTTCAGCTCTTCCGGGGTTTTCTTGCTGAGCGCAGCCTCAGAGAAGGCGGCAAGGATGTCAGCGGGCTTAGGCTTTGGTTTCTGCTGCTGCGGCGCAGATGCAGATTGCTGACGGTGCTCGTTGGTGTCGGCATCCTTCGAATCATCGATACCGAACAGGCCATTCAGGCAGTACTTGCGGGCATATGAGCTGGTCGCGCCGGTTATCTGAGCGTCGTCCATGCCTTTCTTATCGACGGCTTCACGGGCCATTGCGGATGCACTGTGAGTGGTTTCGCCATCGGTGATGCATGCGGTGGCTTTTACGTAATACCGATCGCCAATCAGCACGATTTCGTCTGTGATGGACAGGAACAGGCCGTTAAGCAGCGGCTTCACACCCTCAAGGATGTCTTCGCAGCTGCGGTAGTGATACTTGCCGAAGCTGTTGTACTGGCCCTTTGGTGCGTTCAGGGTGCGCTGTATCTCTGCCAGCCTGACGTAGAATTCCTTACTCATAGCCAACCCCCATTCGCTCTGCCTGCTGCTCCGTACGGTAATCAGCAGCCGCATCTATTGCAGCCTGCTCATATGTCATTGGCTCAGCTAAGTCGCCAAGCATGCCGCGCATCAGTGCGACAAATTCATCCTCATCATGCTGCATGGTGTTTAAACCTCTTATTCCAGTCTTCGTCCTGACAGTTGTGCCAGCCCAGGGCAATCTCTGAAGCCCACGCATAGGCTTTATGCATGCCTTCCTTCGTGTCCGGGAACGCCTCTTCATACAGTTTGTTGAAGTGGCTGCAGCCCTGCTGAACCAGAATGGTTCCGTTCACCGGGATAATGGTCATAGCGAATTTCCTTTCTGGTTAAGGGTGTGGATAAGGCTACGTAAGCTCGCACGAAGACGGCGGGTGATACGGTCGAGTTGAGACGTGTTAAGTCCGAAGCCACCCATGTGGGTAGCCCCAGCGAGAGCAAAATCTGGCATGGGTGATTCCTTGGTGTTGGTGAGTTTTTAGTAGGTGATACGGATGGCAGATACTTCGCCTTTGGCGATCGCTGTGATTACGTTGCGCGCCTGCTCTTCTGTCAGGCCGACAGCGACGAGGTCAGCCAGCGCCTTGTTGTTGACTGCTTTGCGGTGAGCAACATCTGCTGCACGGGCTGCGGCTTCATCAGCAACGCGCTTCTCTTCAGCCAGGCGGTTGGCTTCTGCTTCACGGGCTTTACGCTGTTCAGCTTCGATAGCTGCCTGTTTTTCACGCTCAGCCCGCTCACGCGCTTCATGCGCCTGACGTTCAGCTCGTTCGTGTGCTTCTCTGGCTTCGCGTTCTGCGCGCTCCTGAGCGGCTTTAGCATCGGCCTCAGCCTTTTCCTTCGCTGCCTGCAGGTCGGCTTCACGCTTGGCCGATGCTTCGCGATCACGTTGTGCTGCCTGCTCGGCTTCAACGCGTGCCTGTTCAGCAGCCTGACGACGAATCGCTTCTTCATGGGCTGCGCGCTGACGCTCTGCTTCGGCTTTCGCTTCAGCTGCATCGCGGTCGAACTTGTCGTTCAGCAGCAGCCCCATTTCGTGATCGGATTCAATCTGCTTTTTCAGGGCTTCTGCAGCAGCTTTCTGCTCTGCTTCAGCGCGCAGGCGTTCCTCTTCAGCCGCTTTCTCTGCGGCGATTCGCTCCTGTTCTGCTTCCCATTCAGTGAGAGGCTTGCGCGTAAGGTCGCGTAGATTGTCGCAGGCATCAACGAAACGCTTAATCTCTGCCTCTGCGGGCTTTACAGCCTCTTTCAGTCGCTTAAGGTAGTCACGGCCCGGCTTCTCAATTGCTGTCTTGCTGCGTGATACCTGAGCCGCCAGTGATGCAACACGTGCCCGGCCTTTTGCAGTGCTCAGGTCTGGCACTTCGTTAACCTGCTGGCGAATCTGCTCAAGGTAAGTATCGAGGCCGTTGGGTACATACAGTGCCGGAGCCTGTTCAGGTTTAATCTCCAGCACTGCTAAATCGGTAGTTTCAGTCATTTCCGTCTCCTGAATTTTTGGCAAAAAGAAGGCCGCACTAAGCGGCCAAATCGCATCCTGTTCTGTCTCTATCATTTGAAACTTCACAGCGTTGGTGCGTAGCACCTCAAAGCCGTCTGAGTAGGCGGCTTTACGGTGTCACTCAGTTGGTGGTTCAGGTAATGGCATCCAGTGGGTAATCTCATTTAAATAAAGGTCATGCCCATCACCATCATCCCAAGCAGGACGTCCGTCATCGAACCAATCTGCAAAAATTCCTACCTGATAGTTAGGTCTACAAGCCGGATAATGGTTTTTGAAATCGGCGGCCATGACGCATTCGCGACCAGGCATCCGCTCACTGCACTTAATCCATTCCATCCTCTCTCTCCTGTAGTGGTTACTGGCCCAATGCCTTGCTGATTGCCGATGTGGCCTTGCCTGTTGCGGTTTCACCAAGCACGATAAAGCCACGCAACTGCATTTCCATGATGTGCTGAAGCGCCTCAAGAAGCTCAGGTGCTTCAGCTATCAATCGGCCAAGCTCTGCTGATTTTGATTTGAGAAAGTCACCACTATCGACATCAACAATTAGGTCTCCACCAACGTCTCTAACCTCAAACGTACTTTCTTCCAGTGTCCATGGTCCGTAAAACTCTTTCATCTTCATCCTCCTGCTATAAACCCCAGCACCATCAGCACGCCAAACACAAACCAGCCCAATACATAGTCAGACGTGCTTAACATGGTGCCTCCAGATGTGAAAAAGGCCGCCTAAGCGACCTTACTCGTCGAACCATTCGACATACTGAAGTTGCTCAATTAGTTCTGCATCTTCAGGCTCTTTGTTCTCGGGGTTACAGACTTTGCAGTTAGTTACTCCGTATGGCATTCCCATGCAGCCGCATTCATTCGACAATCCAGCGCAACACATTTTGAATACGAACCCGCCGTCACATTTGTCACATCCCATATCAGCCCCTCGCCGTTACGATGTCTTTTGAGTTGCGATAGCCCGCTGCAAAAATAGCTATCTCCGGTAAGCACTGTGATGTGCTCTCATGCCTGTCACGCAGAGAAGGGGAGGCGCAAGCCTTCTCGACTCTCTGGTTGCAGCTGGATAAGGTGCTGACGATGTGGCGCTCAAAGCTCGCCTGCTGCATTTTCATTGCCCGGTGTTCTACTGCGCGTTGCAGCTTCTTACGTTGCTTGTTGTTCATGTTGCCTCCGGTAATTGGCTTAGGTGGTGTGACCGGAATTGAACCGGTGACGCGATTCCATGACTGGGCCTACGAATCCGCTCTACCTGCTGAGCTACACACCCCAAAGCCAACTTCACTTTGGTGAGACCGAATCAGTCTCAATCTCTATTGTTAAAGAACCCGCCACTCCGTTCCCTGTGGCCTGCCAGCTTCCTGCTGATGGACTTATAATGTACTTGTAGTTCATGGATGTAAAGTACCTAAAGTACATAAAATAGAAAAAAGAAGTTCACTGAGAGTTAACTCAATGAACTTTAAGGTAAAATATTTTTTATCCGAATCGACGAAGGTCTATGGATTGGCGGATGAGAACTTTTGCCATAACAAAGAGCTGATCTTCTTCGTTATTTTCTATGAACCAGCGCTCATAAGCTGGGTTATCAGAGATTACAGCCAGGCGGTCTTTCAGCATTTGGAGGCGCTTTACATGAAGTGACCGGCCAAATACGAACACATAGATACCGTCACCATCGAACTGATTAACGGTGATGTCGACGAATATTTCATCGCCGGGGTTTATGGTTCCTTCCATGCTGTCACCGTTGACGGTGACCACTTTTACACTTTCCTGTGGCCTGCCATTGAACATGGATCGCGCCTGTTCAGTTGTGTATTCAATGGCTCGTATTTTTTCGACAAATTCATTAGATAGCATCGTCCCTGGCCCCGCACTGGCTTGGACATCAAGAACATCAACGCGATACGAGTCCGATGTCCGCTTGTAATGATCTGAGTCTATACCATCATTATCTGTATATCCATACAGGTATTGTGCGGTTGATCCAAGTAATTTAGCTAACTGTTCCATCAATGCCTTGCGAGGTACAGATTCCCCGTTAAACCATTTGCTCACCGCCTTTGGAGTTACCTTCAACCTGGCAGCTATCTCAGCCTGCCGACCATAAGGACCTATTCCCGCTTTGTCGCAGGCCAGCGCAAGCCTATGCGAGAAACTTTCACGCTCTTTTCCATGAACCATAAGTTCAAGCATATATTTAGTTGACTGTACTTTCAGTTCCGACATAATATGAACTCTAAGTTCAACCGCAGGAGATAAACATGAACCTTATTACGTTGGGAGACGTTATCAAAGGTGTTCGCGTTTCTGTTGTGGCTGATATTTGCGGCCTCACGCCAAAGGCCGTTTACAAGTGGATTGAGCGCGGTTCTTTACCTCGCACTGAGTTCACCGGCGAAACGGACTACGCAGGGAAGATCGCCAAAGCATCTGGCGGCAAGTATTCAGCAGCAGAGATTCGACGCATCAGTAAGCAGCAAATCGCTGCTTAGGTAATGTACCTAAAGTACCGTTAAGTAACACCGCTCTTTATAAATCTGACCGGAGGCTGTTTCGGCCCCCAAAAACCGAAGTGACTTGCTCACCGCAATGCCACGTAACTACTTAACCAACAAACGGAATACTAACTGATGGAACGCGCAAAGAAACGCAACGAGGCACTTCGCATTGAAAGCGCCTTGCTTAACAAGATCGCCTTAATCGGCACAGAGAAAGCTGCTGAAGCTGTCGGGGTTGATAAAGCTCAGATAAGCCGGTGGAAACGAGACTGGATCCCCAAGCTATCAATGCTTCTTGCAGTGCTGGAATGGGGCGTCGTGGATGACGAGATGGCTCATTTGGCCCGGCAGGTGGCGAACATTCTCACCAAAGAAAAGCCCCAAAGCAGCGCGAACTGTTTTGAGGCCTGATGCGAAATGACTGGATCAATTCACAGGAGTAATAATACATGAAACCTGAGAAACATGAAAGATTTGCCCGCTTTAAGGAGTTGTCCCGGCAGCAATTTTACCGGTCATTCTCCCAGTTAGGCGCCAGCCGGTTGAGCCAGTGTCTGCAGGAAGCCAAAGCGAAGGAGAAGGGCAAATGAGTAACGTAGCGTATGCAACATTCGGGGCTGTTCAGCAGCCCGTGGAGCGCAGAGTGGCCGATACCGATGATGGATACACCCGCATCGCTAACGAGCTACTGGAGTCCATTGCCAGCGCCGATTTAACCGCCCGACAGTTAAAGGTTCTCCTGGCTATCACCCGGAAAACCTATGGCTTCGGCAAGAAAACAGATCGCATTGCTGACGAGCAGATCGCAGGCATTACTGGCCTGTCCCGGCAGAACGTCAACAAAGCAAAAAAAGAGCTGCTTTCAATGAATTGCCTCCTCATGGATGGAAGCAGAATCGGTATCAACAAGGAAGTCTCTGCATGGAATTTCAGTAAGAGTCTCCAGGTTAGCAACCTTGTCTCTAAACCAGAGACAAATAAAGTCTCTAAGTTAGAGACAAATGATGTCTCGAATCTAGAGACACACAAAAGAAACTCTTTAAAGAAAAAAGAAACCCCTATATCCCCAGAGGGGAATTTGCCGGTTGCTGAAGAAAAACCAAAGCGCCAGCCAGTCAGTAAATACCACTTCGACCGTGATCGCCTGAAAGACACATGGAACCGCAAAGCTGAAACATTCGGCCTGCCGAAAATCCTCAGCATCAGCGCAACAACCGAGAAGGGCATTAAGCGCCTGTACGACTCCCACCTGAAGCACTGCAAAGAGACCGGGCGACCTGCCCAGCAAATCGACACCTTAGTGAATGGTTACATCGAGTTTGGCTACCAACCAACTGAGTGGGCCTGCGGTGCGAATCCTGGCGGAAAGCGTTACGGCATCGACACGGCGCTTACCCAGAAGAAAATCGACGAAATCATCAGCCAGGAGGCCTGAAATGGACAGTTTAGACTTCGAACAGCAGCTGGTTGGCTCGATGATGGTCAAAGGAGATCACATTGACTGCCGCGATATCGCCGCAAAGCTCCCCGCTGAGGCGTTCTCGAATCACCACCTGCGCCAGATTTACACCGTCATCTGCCGGTTCATCGACAAATGCGAACCGATTGACCCGTTCACGGTTGGTGCTGCGGTGCCGGAAGACAGCCGCGACCACGTGATGGAAGTCGGCTTCAAGTGTAAGACCGCCGCAAACATCAAGGCTTGGGCCAAGCTGGTTCGCCAGTGCTGGATGCTCCGCAAGGGTGCGGCAGACCTGACGAAAGCAGCTGAGATGCTCGCTAACGCCAACACGCAGAACATCAACGAGAGCATTGCCGAAGCCACTGGCATCATCTCAAAACTTCAGTTCGAAACCACAGACCGGCTGCCGCGCCGCATTGGCGACATGCTGACGGATTACATGCAGGTGCTGGAAAAACGCATGGAAGGTCAGGAGTCGGGCCTGTACCTGAAGACCGGTATCGAGGCGATGGATGAAGCCTATGGCGGATTCGACCGCACCGACCTGATCGTCATCGCTGGCCGCCCGGGGATGGGCAAGACAGAGCTGGCAATCAACATCGGCAACTCAATCGGCCGGCAGAAGGGCAAAGGTCTGATGATATCGATGGAGATGTCAGACATGCAGGTTGTTGAGCGGTTCGTGGCTGACCGTGGCGGCATCTCTCTCGGATCACTGCGTAACCCGCTGGACATGATTGACGAGCAATACACGCGGCTCACCAACGCCTCTGCGCAGCTTCAGGACGAAGATAACTACGTACTGGATGAAACGCTGAGTGTTGACGAAATCATCGCCCACGCAGAGCGCATGAACATGGACGGCGGCCTGAGCTTTGTATCAATCGACTATCTCGGACTGATGAAGAAACCAAAGGCAGAGCGTAACGATCTGGCGATTGCCGAAATCACCCGCAAGCTGAAGCAGTTCTGCCTTCGTAACAAAGTGCCCGTAATCCTCCTGTCGCAGCTTAACCGCGGCGTTGAGGCGCGCGCAGATAAGCGGCCGACGATGTCAGACCTTCGCGAGTCAGGCGCTATTGAGCAGGATGCAGACGTGATCATCTTCCCTTACCGGGATGAGGTTTATCACGACAACAGCGACATGAAAGGCATCGCAGAAATCATCGTCGGTAAGTACCGCTCCGGCCAGCCCCAGACGTTCTTCATGGGCTGGAAGAATGGGCACTTCACCAACATCGATCAGAGCGATGTAGCTCGGCAGTATTCCGACAACAAAAACAAAGAGCAGCCGGCCAATGACTGGCGCTACGGAGGCAGTAATGGTTAATCGCGTCAAAGAAGATCAGGAAGCAATGGAGCGAGCCAGAGGAATGCTTTACCGCATTGCTGCTGAGCTGTCTCTGGTTACGGCCGACAACGAAGCCGATCAGCTTCGCCTCGATAGCGCCCGGCGCATGGCTGCGGATAACGCTCTGCGCCTTGAAGATCACCTGAGGGGATTCTGATGAAAAAGTTAACAGCTGAGAAGTGCAAAAAAGTTATTGAAGGCTTCAAGTGGATGGCTGCCGAAGGGCCGGGCATGTCAATTCGTGATGAATACGATATTCAGGCTTATGAACTTGCACTCCCCATACTGGAGCAGCAGGAGCGGGGTGAGAGTGAGTGGATTGAGTGGGCGGGTGGTGAGTGTCCCGTTGATAGTGACACGATTGTAGGAACCAAGTGGAGCGACGGCGACAAAATACTTAATCGCGCCGGTTTATTTCACTGGCACCACGTTTATGGTCCAAACATCATCGCCTACCGCATCATCCCGGCACGGTCTACCAATCAGAACGGAGAGCAGTGATATGGGGGAGTACGAGGGTTATAAGAATGCAATTAAGCAGCTTACTGACTTTCTTAAGTCGGACAGGAACCCAACTCAGCATGATTATCGTGACATCTCAGACAGATTAAACCGTGACGGGTGCAACTCTTTGGCGTCACACATCATCACCTACATTGAAGAAATAGGTCAAGAGCTGCAGGACTTAAGAGAGGGTGGTTGATATGGGTGACTGGATTAAGTGCAGTGAGCGGATGCCGGAAGAAACAGAGATATTCGGCGGAGATGATTTCTCACCTGATGTTCTTGTTATTGACCAGTACGAGGACATGTTTGTTGCGTGCACTCATTGGGGTAAATGGATTCGATTGAAGCATGACGATTGCGCCATCTCACACTGGCAATCACTCCCATCACCACCGGAGGATGCATGAGCCAAGCAAAATTTCCTGAGCTTCCCATTGAAGTGCAGGTGGCGCTCATTAACGCAGCATCTAATATGGCTGCTGCCAAGATATCTGGCATCTACATGAAGGACAGCGCCAATGTTAAATATGACTTCTTTAAGGTTGAATATGAACGCATATGCGATGCCCTCCACAAAGAGAACAGAGGTAGGCCATGAACAACGTAATCCCCTTAAAACGCTCTGAGCACGTCATATCAGAAGCCGAACTGGATAAGCTGGCAAATGAGTTGACTCAGATTGCCCACCGCTATGCAGGCTTTATGTCACTCCCTGCAGCTATCCGTAAAACCCTCAGCGACGCATTAAAGCGAGAGAAGCCACAAACATTTGCCGATGAAATCCTCGAAAGAAACATGGCGTCTTGGCGTGCTGACCTGAAAAAGGAAAGTGAAGATGGAGATACCGAAAGAGGGCCTGCGGCTTCATAGGTCCAACTTCAGCGCCATCGGGCAACAGCTTATCCCTCTGCTCGAATCTGGCGAGTGTTACCGGCTAACCCTCAAGCCGTGGAAAGAAAAACGCAGCCTTTCACAGAACGCCCTCTCTCACATGTGGTACGCCGAAATCAGCGAATACCTGATTAAGTCCGGGCGCGCCGATGCAACGCCAGAATGGGTTAAGCGCAACCTTAAGCGCACATACCTTGGCTGTGAAGAGGTCACCTACACCGACTTCGTTACCGGCGAGAAGGTCACCACGTACGAACCCCGACACACATCAGGCCTCGATACAGGAGAGATGCATTTCTTCCTGACTCAGGTGGAACGGTGGTGCGCGCAGTTCGGTCTGGCGCTGACTATCCCGCATGAATCGGAGTACCAGAAACTGAAGGACAAACAAGATGAGTAAAGTCAAAACTGCAGTACTGGACATCCTGTCCGATGGAAAGTGGCACAAAACCGCTGAGCTGGTCGATATAGCCTGCAAAACCTGCCGCACTAACCGGATGAATGTTGAGAGCGTCATTAACACTCTATGTGGCGGCCACTACATCATCAAAGAGCACGTAGATAACCAGCATGGTGTGTGCCGGTACCGCATGAAGGACGCATCGGCAGGATTTGGCATTAGCCCGCAAATGGCAAGCCTCAATGAGTTGCTTAAAGCTGTAAGGGGGCACCATGCGTCGCACTAAATCACTCTGGCAACGTTATGAAAATCACGCCATCTACGACACTCCATCACCACGTAAGAAGCCCACCCCAATCCCCGCAGTAAGTCAGGTAAACACCTTCGACTATGTTGGCGGACTGCTTCAGGCTAAGTGGAACCGGATGAGGCTGACGCGATGAAAGAACGCTGCTGCCGCTGCCACACCATCCTCACATCAGAAGACAAGTATCACTACGGGGCTAACTGCGAAACCTGCGAGGTAGATCGCCGCTATGAAGACCACGAACGGGACCAGCCAATCAAGTCAGCCTACTGGCGCTGGCGAGCCATCTGCTTCTGTGTGCGCTTTCTGTTCTGCGGCGCTGCCAGAGTCAGTGGTGTACTGCTGCACAAGCTGCGAAATAAGCCTGATGCAGGACCCCAACTTTTTGATGAGCGGAGAGGTGAATAATGGCTGAGTTAAGAGCGGGTGGCTTGGCCTTAGTAGTTGGCGGCCATAAAAATGAGGTGTTAATAGGGCGCACGGTTGAGCTAGTTAGGCTTGTCGCAGCTGAGAGCATGGTAAAGATTCCAGGGCAGCCGCTTTTCTGGAATGAAGCACCAGCGCGGTGGTTGATAACGAAGCCTGGTTTGAGGGTCACCCTTTCCAATAAATCCGTTTTGCAGGGGTTTGCGCTCATCGCCCCACAGCACTTGGTTCCTATCGATAGCGACGATTTCCAGCACGAAGACGAGC
The DNA here is from genome assembly GCF_058148845.1 of Pantoea sp. RCC30.1. NCBI lineage: Bacteria > Pseudomonadati > Pseudomonadota > Gammaproteobacteria > Enterobacterales > Erwiniaceae > Pantoea > Pantoea sp. RCC30.1. The sequence continues at coordinate 57,787 of NZ_JBXUHX010000026.1, forward strand.
AACTGAAGGAATTAACGCATGGCTAAAGGCATCAAGCCGCCGAAGCCGAAGAAGTGCCCCATCTGCACTACCGAATACACCCCACGAAGTTCTCTCCAGAAAGTCTGCCACAACTACCTATGCGCCATTGCCTTCAACAAGAAGCGCGATGAAGAACTTGCTGCGCGTGAACAACGCAAGCAGGAGCGACTACAGCGCGATGATTTGCGGCAACGAAGGGAAAGGCTCAAGGGTAAACCGGAATGGAACAGAGAGGCTCAGGCAGCGGTAAATAAATTCATTTTCTGGCGCGATTACGGGAAGCCCTGCATCTCATGCGGACGGCGTCTCAACTACGGCGTGCGAGGTGGAGCAGTAGACGCCAGTCACTACCGGTCACGCGGCGCGGCACCATGGCTAAGGTTCAACGTTTTCAACAACAACGCCAGCTGCGTTCCCTGCAATCGCGACTTGTCAGGCAATCCGATCCCCTACCGAATAAACCTCATCGAGAAGTTTGGCCTGTATCGGGTCGAGCGCATCGAGCATGACAACACCGTTCGCAAATTCGATATCGAGTACCTGAAGCGGGTGAAATCCATATTCACGCGCCGGGCACGCCATTACGAGAAATTGCGTAAACGTCAGATGGAGTATGCAGCATGACCAAAGAATACGTGAAGAAAATCCATTACCCATGCGAGACCGCGGCAATCTTTCAGGGCGTCATCTTTGTTATCCACCCCCAGCACTACTCTGAGTTGCTTGGCGAGGCCGATAGAGCAACTGAGTTCTACCTGAACTATTTCCCATACGCCACGCTGGAAAATATTCGTGACGACATTCGTTACAGCTTCGGTGGTTTGTATCTGACTGATGACCAACTCATCAGGGAGGCAGCATGACCGAATACCTCAGAGAGAAGTGGCTCCGTCTTCGCATTCTAAAGATGCGCGGCATGTATGAGATCAACTACCGGATTATCCGCAACACGGCGAAAATGATGGGGGTTAAGCATGCGCATTGAGCGTGACTATCAGCAAATCGTCAGATTGTCAGGCGTAAGAACCGCAGCGGATATGCGCCGGTTATTCGGCAATGGCTGGAAGACCATCAACAAATCGCAGCAGGCATGGATACGTCATCTGCTGGGCGTATGGGGCGATCACCTGGGCGGAGAAGATTACGACCGTGCAGAGGTGAACGTGATTGGCCGACTTATGATGCGATGCGAATGGAGTGAGCAGAAGGGTAAGCAGATAGAGAAAATCGTGTCACAGCTGCATTGTGAAGGGCTGCGTGGTGAAGAGTTGTTCCGCAAGGCGCGTGACCTGCTTATCCCACAGTCATCAACGGCAAACATCATCGCTCTCGCCAAAGAATCAGATGATGCCGCCTTTGTTGAATCAGTCATGGTAAAGACGTTCGGTAAGGATAACCCGCTTCGCAATGTAGCCAGATTACGATACTGCAAACGCAAGAGCGTGCAAAACATCGGCTCATCCCTGATTTATTACTGCAGCATCTCACCCAAAGAGGCTCGAAACAGAATGGAATGGGCGATGGATATCATCGAAGGAGAAATGTTTTACGCAATTAAGCGAGAAATGGAGAAGGAGATTCTTAAAATCGCTGCGTGATTATACAGAATAGCACGAAATGACAAAGACAAAGGGCAAGCAACCTGGCACATTAACGGCATGATCGGGGAGTGAAGCGAACAGATCGCGGCTTTACCGGTCAGTTGCATAAATGTGGATGCCAAGAAGCCTCGCGACCTCACCAGTCGGCGGGGCTTTTTTATTCCCCCGCATTGAGCCGAATAACCTCAACTAATCGGCTCATTCCCTGTAGCGGATAAGTAACATCACCAAACTATTTCAAAGGTCAGCCATAGAGCTGGCCTTTTCTTTTTCGCCCCTACCAATCACTGCGACCTCACGGATTTCCCTAAGTGGTAGCGGGCGACCTTTCTTTTAACAGCAATAGGCCGGTCTCACCGGGTTGCCGGAGACGGCTATGGCGATCACAGAATTACTCTTCTCAAAAGAAACACTTCTCGGAGTGGGTGGTGCGCTATCCGTAGGCCTTAATGGCTGGATGGCGTTCAGTCGCTACTGGATAAGCAGTAAGGCTATAAACGCCAACGATAAGCAGCAGGTAAATATGCTGCAGTTCCTGAGCGACCAACTGCGAGAAGCGAAGATAGAAAATAGCTCTCTGCGGGATGAGATTGAAGAGCGTGACGAGACTATTCGTCAGTACTGGAAAACCATCTCCGAAACAGACGCCCGCTTAAAGATCATCGAGAACTCCCAACTGTTTCTTGAGAAACAGAACGAAGGTCTCAGGCAGCAGGTTAGTGAGCTGACCACATCGAATATGAACCTGGTGAAAGAAATCACGCAGCTTCGAACATCACTGAGGGTTCCGCGATGAGCATAAAGAATTCCTCCGGCGAAACCATTATCACCTGGCAGGTACTGCTAATCGTCATCAGTTCATCGCTTGGCATTTTCTTTGCTGGCGCGTTCTCCGGTTACTTCGTGGCATCCAAGGAATATTCACTCCGGGCCACTAAACGCGATCAGGCGGTGAGTGAAATCAATAAGAAAGTTGACCAGTTGCCGCAGCAAATCAACCGGGAAGTCAGAGAGGATATTAATAAATGAGCCAGATTATCCCGATCCTCAATTTTGAGGAGGGCTACGTTGAAACCCCTTACCTCGACACGCTGGGATTCCCGACTGTTGCCGGCGGTATCCGCATCGGGCCAAAAGGTGCATCGCTGAGTAATTACACCTTCAGCGTTCCGCGTAGTGTTGGTGACGTGTGGAAAGCAGTGATTGTCGATGCCAAAAAGACTGAGATGAACAAGCGACAGAATATTGCAGCAGCGCTGAAGCAATGCAATCCGGCACGAGAGGACATTCTTGTGTCGATGGCCTATCAGCTCGGTGTTGACGGACTGGCCCAATTCAGCAGGGCGCTTATCTTCATTTCAAACGGTGATTTCACC
>NZ_JBXUHX010000027.1:0-59633 GCF_058148845.1 Pantoea sp. RCC30.1
TGGCCTATCAGCTCGGTGTTGACGGACTGGCCCAATTCAGCAGGGCGCTTATCTTCATTTCAAACGGTGATTTCACCAGCGGCGCTAACGAAATGCTGAATAGTCTTTGGGCTAAGCAGACTCCCGGACGCGCCCGACGCCACGCTGAAGTAATGCGCAGCGGTTCATACGACATCTACAAGGGGAAGATATGAACTTCGCTATCTGGCTCCTGATTATCGCGAGCGTCGTGATTGCTGTGCTGCTAATCCGCAAGTACACCAGCCTGGAGTTTGTCTCTCATGCAAAACTACTCTTCAAGGCGTGGTCTGTATGGCTGGCGTCTCTTGGCTCCATGCTTAGCGCGTGGGTGCAATCCTTCCCGCAAAGCTCGATCGATGCATGGAATGTGCTGCCGCCTGATGTTAAGGCGCTTCTGCCTCAAAACTACCTCGGCCTGATTGGCGCATTCATGGTGGCGATGGGTGTAATTGCTCAGTTTGTCCGGCAGAAAAAGCTGAATGAGCAAAAACAACAGATGGACGCGCAACCATGAGCCTGATTGCTAACTGGTGGACAGAAATACTCGCCGGGCTGGCAATCATCGCCGCTTTCGTCAGTGCCTACTTCGGTGGCAAGAAAATTGGTTCAACTCAGACGCAGGCTAAAGCTGATGTGGCGGCCGCGCAGGTTGAATCGAAACAGGTCGCCGATGTGGCAAAGCAGCAGTCAGAGAACGCGGAGAAGGCGAATGAAGTCAGGCAAAGCAATGCTGCTCTTACTGATGACGATCAGCGCAACAAGCTGCGTAAGTCACAGTTCAACTCCGACGAATGAAGTGGCAAGCAAAACCGTTGATTCACTCTGCACACTCGACTCGCCAATCAGAACGCATGGCAAAGATGCTGATGTGATGGATATCCGCACGGTGAGGGCCATTAACGATCACAACGACCTATGGGTGAAGTTGTGTGGAAAACAGGAAGCTAAAAAATCATGAATGAAGCAAAACCGCAGGACGGTAGCACAGTGAAAGGTTATCGCACGCTTTCTTATGGCGATATCGGCAAAATGAACCAGTTCAAAGAGATGAGCGGTCAGTTCATTGCACTGCTTCAGCAGCATGGTGTGGATATGGCAGCTGACCCAAGCCTACATAATACGCCCGAGGGTTGGGAGGCACAGGAGTGGTTACGTGAAGCACATAAAGATATGCAGCGTGCCTGCATGGCGGCCTGTCGCGCAGTAGCTAGACCTGACCCGAATAGTTAGGGCATTACAGAAGCCATTTACTGAGTGGCTTTGATAATGCTTAACCAGCCTGTGGAGGATTCCATGGCACAGCGAGTAATGACTACTGGTGGCTATCCAGTAAAGCTGCCAGACGCCGATGAGATTGCGAGTGACATTACCGGCGACGTAATGAGCCGAAAGGTGAGCGTCAACCAACTTACCGGTATGAGTGATGCAGTGAGTGATGTTATCCACGCTAAATCACCAAAAGACATCCGCGACGCAGCCGGCATTCAGGAATCACAAATTGCCGTGAAGGGCGACACTGGGAAGTCCGCCTATGAGATAGCGGTACAGGACGGATTTAAAGGTAGCGAAACTGAGTGGCTTGCTTTGCTTAATGGCAGGGATGGTTCCGATGGCGTGGATGGAAAGAACGGCCGTGATGGAATCGACGGTAAAAACGGCTCAGATGGCCGAGATGCTGTAGACGGAAGAGATGGTAAAGACGGCATTGATGGTCAGGACGGAAGGTCTGCCTACCAGTTAGCACGCGACGCAGGTTATGGCGGTACCGAAACACAGTGGTTAGCCAGTCTCAATGGTGCTGACGGTAAAGATGGAATTAATGGCGTTGACGGAAAGAACGGTGTCGACGGCAAAAATGGATCGGCTGGCAAGGATGGCCTGAACGGCAGCAATGGCAAAGACGGATTGAATGGCAAATCTGCTTACGAGTTAGCTGTAGCCGGTGGATATGGTGGAACGCAAACTCAATGGCTGGCATCGCTGAATGGAACAAATGGCAAAGATGGCACGAACGGTAAGGATGGCATCAATGCCGCTCCCACTCTGTTTGAAATGGTTGAGGCAAAAGTCGTCACTGCCGGCACAAAGGTAGCCATCAAGTTCACCAAGGTATTCACAGTGCCACCGATAGTCCAGCCATCCCCCATATGGAATGGAACGCAGATGATTATTGGACAGGCATCAGAGATAACCGCCACTGGATGCAACGTAACAGTAATGCAGTCGAGGGGAACCTTACTGCTGACAACTGGCCCATTCGAGAATGCCGCATCCAATGCAGCATTCCGCATGTTCGTGATTGGAAATTAATAGAGAAATAACATGGCAAAGCTCACCGACAAACAAGAGCTGTTTGCTGGTGAATCAGCTAAGCGGCCCCTACCCAGACAAGACTTTCTTTCAGCATTCCATGCACACATCAGTCTTGCGCCTGCTAATGAATTATCTGATTGGGTAAATGAAAACATCCTCAGCGAAGATGGATTCTTACACAATCCAGACCATAGCCATCTCTTAGAAGCTGACATCCGCTTCATGTGGGCATCAAGTGCTTTCACAAAGCAGGGTAGGACCGTATTAGGGCAAGCTGAAGAAGTCGCTATGCGGGCAGGTGGCTGGCAGAAGGCAAGAATGCAGCAACAGATGCATGACTGGTTCGGAGATGTCCCCCGATTCATCATCACTCTTGCAGGGGATTACTGCTCTGAGTGTAGTGACCTCGACTTCTGCGCGCTGGTTGAACATGAGCTTTATCACATCGCTCAGGCACAGGATGAATTCGGTGCACCTAAGTTCAACAAAGAGGGCCAGCCAGTTTTGACCATGCGCGGACATGACGTTGAAGAGTTTGTTGGTGTCGTACGTAGATATGGTGCCAGTGCTGATGTCCAGCGGTTAGTGGAAGTAGCGAATAATCGCGCTGAGGTTGCACATCTAGATGTGGCAAGAGCATGCGGCACATGCCTTATGAAGCTTGCTTAAAATTAGACTGAATGAGACGAGTGGTGATTCATGGCAGCACTTAAACCTGACGTGAAAGCGTTCATCGTTCAGGCTCTCGCCTGCTTTGACACTCCGTCTCAGGTTGTAGAGTCTGTCCAAAAAGAATTTTCTCTAAAGATTAGTCGCCAGCAGGTGGAGTCTCACGACCCAACCAAGGCCAGCGGCAAAACATTAGCCCCCAAATGGGTTGAGTTGTTTGAGGAAGTTAGAGAAAGGTTTCAGAAAGAAGTTTCTGACATCCCGATCGCTAACAAGGCTTATCGGCTTCGAATGTTAGATCGCATGGCAACCCGAACTGAAGGAATGAAAAACTTTGCTCTGACAGCGCAGTTAATTGAGCAGGCGGCTAAAGAGTGTGGCGACGCTTACACCAATAAACACAAGTTTGAGCATACAGGCCCCAATGGAGGGGCGCTGGCGGTGGTGAATTACACCCCGGCAGATTACGCAGCAGCACAATCGCAGCTGGAGGAGAAACTAGACGGGCTGGACTGATATGGCAAAAGTTATCGAATGGGATGATATGTCATTCCCTGAGCGCGTTGCTGTTAAGACCAAATCGACTAAATCGTTTCTTAACTTCACCCGACTATGGTTCGAAATGGTACAGGGTGACCGGTTGCTGGTTAACTGGCATCACCGACTGATGGCATCGAAGATTGATGACCTGATCGCTGGTCGCTTGCGGCCGCGAAACCTGATCATCAACATCCCGCCAGGCGGCACAAAGACAGAGTTCTTCTCCATCCACTTTCCGGCCTACGTTAACGCACTGGTTCAGGAAGGTAGGCTTAAACGCTTCCGAAACCTGAACATCTCATTTGCTGACACGCTGGTTAAGCGTAACTCACGCCGCACCCGAGACATCATCGCCAGCAAAGAGTACCAGGAACTGTGGCCGTGTGGCTTCGGTGTCAATCAGGCAGAAGAGTGGGAAATCATCGATACACGTGGTCGCTCAACCGGCCAGACGGTATCCCGCTCCAGTAACGGACAGATTACCGGCGGTCGTGGTGGTTACTACGGCCCTGACTTCTCCGGCATGGTTATGCTTGATGACTATAACAAGCCAGTGGATATGCTCAGCGAATCGCGCCGTAACAGCGCTAACACGCTTCTGGTTAACACCATACGCTCACGTCGTGGTGACAAGTCGAAAGACCACCCAACGCCATTTGTGAGCATCCAGCAGCGCCTCCATACAGATGATGCAACAGGCTTCATGCTTTCTGGTGGGATGGGCGTTAACTTCCATCATGTAGCCATCCCGGCAATGATTGATGAGAAGTACATTCAGTCGCTTGCTGAGCCTTGGCGGTCACTGTGCTGGGAGACAGTGAAAGACACCGATTATGTCGAAGTGTCCGGCACCCGGTACTGGTCATACTGGCCTCAGATGGAAGACGTGAACGATCTCCTGCAGCTCTGGGAGAAAGACCGCTATACCTTCCTGTCTCAGTATCAGCAGAACCCGATGGCGCTCACTGGTGGCATCATTGATACCGACTGGTTCAACACCTACACCACTCTGCCAAAACTTCAGTACCGCGCTGTGTACGTCGATACGAACAGCGGCAAGGTAGAGGACTGGCTCGATTACACCGTGTTCACGCTGGTTGGCATGGGTGTTGATGGCAATCTCTACATCATCGACGTTGTACGTGGTCGCTGGGACCCTGAAGACCTGCTGAAGAAGGCTGAAGAGCTTTGGGTTAAATGGAGTGCCGCTGGTTCATTGCGAACAATGCCGATGCGTTATGCGGCCATTGAAGAGAAGCAGGCCGGTCAGGGGTTAATCACGACCCTGAAGAAACGTAGTGCCACTCCCGGTCAGTTGAGCATCCCGGTTAAAGAAATCCCTCGTGGTGCAGGACAGAACAAGCTGGTCAGGTGCCTGAACGTTATCCCTCAGATTAAAACTGGCAAGGTCTATGTGCCTGCTACGCACAATCACGACGGCGCGGCGATCATGCATGTCTATTACGAAGACGGCACAGTTGCTGGCACAACATCTTGGGTGCTTACCGCCATGACCGAATGCGCGGCGTTCTCTGCCGATGACAGCCACGACAATGACGACATCATCGATACATGGATGGATGCCATTGACGACAACCTGATTTCAGGTCGCGCACCTATGGCTATCGACCCGAATCAACTCAGGAGAATTTGATGTGGTGGTTTAAGAAAAAAGAAATCGCCGCGCCTGAGCCGGTGAAAGAGCCTGAAAAGGCTCAGATGAAGATTAGCCCCGAAGCTGTTGTCTCTGTCCAGCCGAAAGCACCGCGTGAATTCCAGCGCTATGAGCCACCTAAAGGCGTTATCCCGGCGTCGATGGAGAGAGCCATCCTTGCGATGGACTCCACCGATTACGGCGCGCTGAATGATGCGTACAGCATGGGCTATGGCACGCTGGATTCATTCCCCGGATATCCCTATCTGGCGGCGATGGCGCAGAAGCCTGAATACCGCAAGATGGTGGGCACGATTGCCGAAGAAATGACGCGCAAGTGGATAAAGCTACGCACGGTTGGTGAGGACGACAAGTCAGATCGCGTTAAGGCCATCACCGATGCTCTCGAGCGATTCCATGTGCGGGAGAAATTCCGCGAGGCTGCAGAGCACGACGGCTATTTCGGTGGCGGGCAGATTTATATCGACGTACTGTCACCAAAAAACGTATCAGCCTGGACGGATGAGAATGAGCTGAAGCAGAAGCTTTTCATCAGCGACAAGAAAATCCCCAAAGGCAGCCTGAAGGGCCTGCAGGTGATTGAGCCTGTATGGACATACCCCGGCGTCTATAACGCGCAGAATCCGCTAAGCCCTGACTTCTACAAGCCGACTGAATGGTTTGTGATGGGTAAGACGGTGCACGCCAGTCGCATGATCGACTTCGTGTCGCGTCAGGTGCCAGACCTGCTGAAAGCCTCGTATAACTTTCGCGGGCTGTCACTGGTGCAGATGGCTGAGCCATACGTGAACAACTGGCTCCGCACGCGAGACAGCGTTAGTGACATGATCCATTCGTTCAGTATCCCGGTGCTCGGTACTGACATGAGTCAGGTGCTGATGGGTAATGGCGCAGACGTGGTGCTTGCCCGAATGGAACTGTTCAACCGCTGCCGTGATAACCGTGGCGTGTTCGCAAAGAATAACGCTACAGATGGCGAGGAAACGGTTGAGTTCGTCAATGCGCCGCTGTCAGGCCTCGACACCCTGCAGGCTCAATCGCAGGAGCACATGGCGGCAGTATCCGGCATCCCGCTCGTTAAGTTGCTGGGTATTACCCCAAACGGCCTGAACGCTTCATCAGACGGCGAGATTCGCGTTTTCTACGACTACATCCACTCACTGCAACAGGCAATGTTCAAAGAGCCTCTTAAGCGCGTTCTGGACGTTATTCAGCTATCAGAGTTTGGCGACATCGACCCGGAGATTTATTTCGAGTTCGAACCGCTTTACGAGATGAGCGCGAAAGAGCGGGCAGATATCCGACTGGTGGATGCGCAGACTGATGCGGTGTACGTCACTCAGGTTCAGGCGCTCTCAGCCAATGAGGTACGCGAGAAGATTGCTGATGACCCCGATAGCCCATATCACTCACTGGACTTAAGCGATGACCTCGAAATCGAAGAAGACGACCTCGATGACGACGAGGAAGGCGACGGTAAAGACGATCCGCCCGACAAGACCTAACGCCGGTGTCGAAGTCTGGTATCGCCGCAAGCTGGATTCACTCATTACCGAAATGAACGACTCGGTTGTGTACTGGCTGAAAGCGAATTACCGGGCATCCGGCGCGATGGCAATGGATGCATCCCCGGCTGTGTTCATGCGTGACGCGATGAAGAAGCTAGCTAAGCAGTGGCAGAAGCGATTCGACGATGTGGCCGCAAAGCTGGCTGACCGATTCGCAGGTCAGGCGCAGAAGAACTCCGACGTATCGCTCTATAACGCGCTGGAGACGGCAGGATTCACAGTGCCGTTCAAGATGACGCCAGCGATGAATAACGCATTGCAGGCAACCATCACGGAAAACGTGAACCTGATTACCAGTATTCCTGAGCAGTATCTGACGCAGGTTCAGACGCTGGTGATGCAGTCCGTTAGCCGGGGTCGTGACCTTTCGACGCTGACCGATGAGCTGCAAAAGAGATATGGTATCACCCGCCGCCGCGCAGCACTCATCGCACGAGACCAGAACAACAAAGCCACCGCAGTTATGCAGACAGCCAGACAGCAGTCTCTCGGTATCACTGAGGGCATCTGGCGACACTCTCACGCAGGCAAAGAGCCGCGGCAATCACATGTGAAAGCTGACGGTGAGAAGTTCGACCTGTCGAAGGGGCTTTATCTGGATGGCAAGTGGACTCTTCCGGGTGAAGAGATTAACTGCCGCTGCACATGGTCGCCGATCATCCCCGGACTTAATTAAACGGAAACACACATGACTATCGAACGGTTGGCGTTTGACCGCGCATCCGTGCGCTCATTCGATGGTAACGGCAGGCTTCAGATTAAAAGTAGTCATATCAGCAAGGCGAATGTCTGCCCCTATTACGGGCGTGAGATTCCGAATGCTGAGGCGTTGGGATTAGACCCCGACAAGATTTACCGGCTCTGGCGCCACCCTGACGAACTGAAGAAAGCCGCACCAACATTCAACAACATCCCTGTTCTCTGCATCCATACCCCTGACTTCCCCGGCGACCCGCCTCGCGAATACCGCGTAGGCACCACGCATTCTGGCAGCGAGTTTTTATTCCCCTATTTAGATAACGGCCTGTCCGTCTGGGATAACTCAGCCATCGCGGGTATTGAGACTGAAGAGCAGAAAGAACTGTCATCGTCGTATCAGTACGTCGCTGACATGAGTCCCGGCGAGACACCAGACGGCGAAGCATTTGACGGCGTCATGCGTGACATCGTCGGGAACCACGTTGCACTGGTCGAAACCGGCCGCGCAGGTAGCGACGTACTGGTCGCTGATTCACTCCCACTGGAGCTTAAATACATGAAGTTAGACCGCAAAGGCGTTGCCGCACGTGCCGCGCTGGGAGCGTTTCTGAAGCCGCGCCTGGCTCAGGATGCTGCACCCAAAGACCTCACCGCCATCCTGAATGCGAACAAATCACCAAAGACGATCGCACAGGCCATTATCGCTAAATACAAAACCAAACTGGCCGCCGACATGGAGCTGGAGCCTGAAGAACTGGTTGAAATCATCGAAGCGTCTGCTGACGGCATTGAGTCTGAAGAAGAGCCGAAAGTGGCTGGCGATGACGACAACGAGTCGATCATCTCTCTGCTGCGTGAAGCTGGCGTGTCCGAAGAAGTGATTGCCAAAATCGCTGCCGCTCTGTCACCTGCCATCGCTGCTGATGAAGAAAAAGACAGCGACAAGAAAGACGAAAAAGACAAGGTGTCCAAGACCGCTATGGACTCCGCTATTCGTCTGGCTGCTGACAGTGCCACTAAGACCGCCGCTGAGAACTTCCGCCGCGTGCGTGAAGCAGAGCAGGCCGTGCGACCGCTGATTGGCGACGTAGTGGCTATGGACTCCGCCGAGGACGTATACCGCACCGCGCTTGAGCAGGCTGAGGTGGATATCACTGGCGTGCATCCATCTGCATTCCCTTCACTGGTGCGCATGGCAATCCAGCAGAAAGAAAATTCACGTCCTGTTATCGCTCAGGACTCCGCATCAATCAGTGAGTTTGAGAAGGCCTTCCCAACCGCTGGCAAACTGAAAAGAGGCTAAGAAATGGCTAACCAATTTCAGAAAAGAATTAATCAGTACCCAGCACCCGGTGTTGAAGGTGGCTTTGCAAGTACTAACCCTGATGCCACTTATGTAGCAGGTGAGGCAGCACTGGTTGCCGGACCCAATGGCGTGACTATTGGCCGCTTTGCATGGGACGTTAATGGGGTTGCAGTAAACGCTGGCACTGGCGCACCTTCTGGCTTCGTTCACCGTGACGGTCAGGCTGTCATCACAACATGGCTTGGCGAGGCGTCAAATGTCATTCAGTCAGGCCGAGAAGTAACGCTTAAGACGGCTGGCGATTATTGGGCTCGGACATCTACAGCCGCAACACGCGGACAGAAAATCTTTGCCTCACTTACTACCGGTCAGGTTCAGACCGGCGCAGCTGGCGCCACTATCGCAGGTTACGCTGAAACCAACTTCAAAGTTGGCAATACCTGCGATGCCAATGAACTTGTCAAAATGACCACCTGGAGCAACTAATGAACGAATTTCAGAAGCACTACGCCGCCGCAAGCGGTAAGTACGGCATTGTGCTGCCGGGTGCAAAAGAGTACCTGAAGCCAGAGTTCGCGGACAACTATGCGCTGGCGATGGATGCGCAGCCTCAAATGGTAACAACCGGTAGCTCTGGTGTGCCGGCTTACTTCACCAACTACGTGGACCCGGAGCTGATTCGCGTTCTCGTCACCCCGATGAAAGCAGCGCAAATCATTGGCGAAACAAAAAAAGGGGACTGGACCACGCTTACTGCTCAGTTTCCGATCGTAGAGGCAACTGGTGAAACCAGCTCATACGGTGACTACAACCAAAACGGCATGACCGGCGCAAACGTAAACTGGGTGTCGCGTCAGTCCTACCACTACCAGACCCACACCCGCTGGGGTGAGCGTGAGCTGGATATGTATGGCACAGCACGCATCGGATACGCAGCTGAACTTAACGTTGCTTCAGCGCTGATTCTGAATAAGTTCCAGAACAAATCCTACTTCTACGGCATTTCCGGTCTGCAGAACTTTGGTCTGCTCAACGATCCTTCCCTATCAGCACCAATTACTCCATCTGCAAGCGGAACTGGTGGTGCTGTAACGTGGGGATCGAAGACGGGCGATCTGGTTTATGACGACGTCGCCTCGCGACTGTGGAATCAGTTGGTTCTGCAAACTGATGGCCTGATTGAGCGCACAGACCCAATGAAACTGGCTATGTCGCCAACTGCTGAAGTGAACCTGACCAAGACCAACATGTACGGCATTAACGTGATGGACCTGATCAAGAAAAACTTCCCTAACCTCACCATTGAAACCGCAGTTGAATACTCAACTCCAGCCGGTGAGATGGTTCAGCTGATTGCAGATCGCCTGGGTGAGCAGGACACCGCTTACGCTGCCTTCACGGAGAAGATGCGCGCGCATGCCGTTGTGACTGAAGAATCATCCTGGAAACAGAAAAAATCTGGTGGCACCTGGGGTGCAATCATTCGTCAACCGCTGGCAATCGCCACAATGCTGGGAGTTTAAGAAATGGCTGAAGTCGTAACAGTAGGTTGCAAGCTCCCTAACGGGCTGGTCGTTGAAATTGAAGGCTACACGGTAACTTTAAATGGTGCCAATTCATCCAATGTCATTGGTGGTTATGGCCTGACTGAGGGTGTTGATAAGGCCGCTTTTGATAAGTGGATGAAAGCTCACGCCAACCAGCCGTACGTTAAAAACGAGCTGGTATTCGCCCAAGCCAAAACCAATAGCGCGCAGGATAAGGCACAAGAAAATGCCTCCGTGAAAACGGGCCTCGAAGGCCTGCCGCAGGACAAACCAGCGCCTGGCATCGAAGTTGATAAAGAAGCGATGAAGCAAAGGGGCTAATCATGGCAGTCGTTGTCTTTGATCTCGCCGCGTTCCGAGCGCGCTACCCGGAGTTTGACACCGTAAGTGACTCGTTGCTGAATGCGTATTTCATTGAGGCAACGGTCTACCTGAATAACACCGATACAAGCCCGGTCACTGATGTGAATCAGCGGGCTGTATTCCTGAACATGCTGGTTGCTCACCTCGCAGCGATGAATAGCGGTGTGGGCGGTCAGGCATCAATTGGGTTGGTTGGGCGGGTAACGAGCGCGTCGGAAGGTTCGGTGTCTGTGTCGGTAGATGCCGGGCCGTCGAGTTCAGCATCATGGTGGTATCTGCAAACACCATATGGTGCGGCTTACTGGCAGGCCACGCTGCCATTCCGGACGATTCGTTACCTGCCCGGTGGGTCACCATCGATGTATCCCTATCACTACAACCGCAGAGGTGCATACCGGAGGTAGGCATGTCAGATCTAACTGGCGGAGAGAAGCTGCAAAAATACCTTGAAGAACTTGAGAGCAACCTCAGCTCCGGGACTGGCCTCAAGGTAGGGTTTCTTGAGGGGGCAACCTATCCTGATGGAACGTCTGTTCCAATGGTAGCGGCAGTGCAAGAGTTCGGCGGGTCAATCGATATTCCAGCCAGGACGCAGACTATCTACCGCCGATTTAATGAGCGAACTGGCAATATTGATGACTACCGCTTTGTGAAAGCAGCCAAAGCTAATCTTGCTCAGACAGTGCAGGTTCCAGCTCATACCATAACAATCCCATCACGACCTTTTTTCCGTCAAATGCTGGCCGAGAAAAGTCCCTCCTGGGGTGCGGATATGGCTGAAATCATGAAGTCCAGCGACTATGACGCCAAGAAAACACTCTCTCTAATGGGGGAACGGATTGCCGGTCAGTTGAAGGAGTCAATTACCAACATGGATGAGCCGCCGAACGCCTACTCGACAGCGAGAAAGAAAGGCTTCAACAATCCTCTGATTGACACAGGCCATATGCAGTCAAGTGTGGATTATGAGGTGGAAGAATGAACCTGCATGGCATTGTGCGCCGCGCCATTAACACGGTTAACCCTGATGTGAAGTGCACGATTTATATCAGCACTGGCACAACCACAACGGCAGCCGGTAAGCGTGTTCCATCCTACGCTGACCCGGTTGATGTGATGGGACAGGTTCAGCCGATTACCTCTGATGACCTTAAGCACCTCGACAACCTCAACCTGCAGGGCTACATGAAGTCAATTCATCTGAACGGCAGCTTTGAGGGGGTGAATAGGCTCAAGCAGAAAGGCGGCGACCGGGTTGTTATTGATAGCACTGGAGAGGAATGGCTGACAGTGCAGGTGCTTGAGCAGTGGCCTGACTGGTGCCGGATAGCCGTCAGATTGCAGGTGCCTTCATGAGCGCGACCATAAGCATTACACAGGATGACCTGACAGCCGCCTTGCGCGGTTTTTTATTGTCTCTCGTTGACGCTGAGGTGTTCCTCTCACAGGAAAACAATTCGCCAATGCCGATCGGCGATTTCGTCACCATGACGCCGATGTTTATCACCGGGCTATCAACCAACCGTGTTGCCTATAACGACCCCGGCATTGGGCAGGGAAGTGAGCAGACACAACGCAGTAACCAGTGGCGATGCCAGCTTGATTTCTACGGCAACTCAGCGCAGGAGATGGCGGCCATTGTCGGCACCATGATCCGCTCTGAATATTCCACAAACTGGTTTCGCCAGAACAACATGCCGGTTACTCCCCTATATGCGGGAGAGCCGCACCAGACAACGATGATTAACGCCGAACAGCAGTATGAAAACCGCTGGACGCTCGACTTCATCGCGCAATTTAACGCAGTCGTTACGACACCTCTGTATTTCTTCGACGAAATTAACGTCACAGCGATTGCAGCAGACCTGAAATACCCACCGGAGAATGCTTAAATGCCAATCCCTTTAAGTAAAGATATTTCCATCATCCCCGGCGTGCTTTCTGCCGGTGGTACAGCCCTGTACCTGAACGGGTTGGCTCTTACTGATAGCGAGTATGCACCTGTTGGTGCTGTTACTGCATTTACCAGCCCGGATGATGTGCGTAGCTACTTTGGCTCTACATCTGAAGAGTATGCCTTCGCCAGCATTTACTTCAGTGGCTATGTGAACTCTACCAAAAAGCCTGGTGCGCTGCTTCTGGCCCGATATAACACCGAAACCGTATCAGCGTTCCTCCGCTCTGGCTCGATGGCGAAAGTAACCATCGATCAGCTTAAGCTGATGAGTGGCATTCTGACGCTGACAGTAGATGGTACGGTAAAGACCTCCACCAACATCGACCTCAGCGGCGCGAATAGCTTTGCGGCAGCTGCAGACCTGATTGAGTCAGCGATCGGTAATTCAGTAGTGGTTACTTTCGATACCACACAGAAAGCTTTCATCATCACATCTGCAACCACTGGCGAAGGCAGCACTATTACCTATGCTACTGGCTCTATTTCGAGCGCTCTGAAATTTACATCAGCTACGGGCGCAGTGCTGTCACAGGGCGCTGATCCTGCGATCGCTGCAGATGCATTCGCAGCCATCAAAGCTAAGTCCCAGAATTGGGCGCTTTTCACGACTATTTTTGCAGCCGATGAAGAAACGCACCTTAACCTATCTGCATGGACTAGCGCTCAGAACTCCCGGTATGGCTATGTCCCCCATGACAATTCAGTAACTGCAACAGTCAGCGGAAGCACAGACTGCCTGGCATACAAAATCATCACTGCCAATAACTATGCCAGCGTGATTCCTGTGTATGGCGATCACCTCGATGCGGCAGCAGTGCTTGGCTATTCGGCTTCATTGGATTTTGATCGGCTGGAAGGCCGTGTAACTCTGAAATACCGTGAGACCGATGGGCTGACTGCGAAGGTTGAGGATTCAACAACGTACGATGCGCTTATTGCCAATGGCTACAACTTCTATGGCGATTACGGCGAGAACAACATCTCAGAAAATTACTGGGCTGACGGCACCGTATCCGGCTCTTTCAAGTGGGTAGATAGCTTCTGCTTCGAAATCTGGCTGAATGCTGCCTTGTTAGGCGCTGCTATCCAGACAATGAAATCGAATCGCTCATTCCCGTATAACGCGCGCGGCAAAGCAATCATTGAAGCGGGCTTTGCTGACACATTTTCTCAGGGTGTGGCGTTTGGAGGCATTCGCTCTGGTGTAACGCTGTCCTCTTCCCAGATTTCAGAAATCAACAACGCTGTCGGTGCGGATATCTCTTCATCCCTGAATGCCAAAGGCTACTACCTCAATATCGGCGACGCTACACCGGCCGTGAGGGCGGAGCGTGGCTCGCCACCTATGCAGCTCTGGTATTGCGACGGCGGAAGCGTGCAGAAAATTTCATTACCTTCGACGATGGTCCAGTAAGGAGCCGAACAAATGGCCGGAAATAACACGATCACCAGTGCTGACGCTATTTTTTCGCTCACTGTGACAAATCTGTATCCAACAGCGCAGGTGCTGGAAGGTTACGCCGCCGACGCCATGTTTGCTTTCGGTGACACCGAGATGGCAAACACCGTCCGTGGTGCTGACGGGAAGCTGTCTGCTGGCTTCGTCTTTGGCGAATACCTTCAGACGATTACCGTCATGCCTGATAGCCCGAGCTGGCAAATCTTCGAGACGTGGATGCTCACATCTCTTACTGCTAAGGCTGTTTTCCGCTGTAACGCCACAGTAATCCTTCCTTCAACCGGACGGAAATACACCTTAACAAATGGTGTTCTGCAGCGAACTAAAGCTATGCCGGATGCTCAGCGCGTACTTGCTGCTGGCACCTTCCAGATCAGTTGGGAATCTGTAACACCTGAAGCTTATAACCCTTAAGGCATAACATGGCACGCAAAGAACTCTATTACACAGAAACAGCCGGGCGCGATGCTGGCAAGGTTTTCTACATCCGTGAAATGTCAGCAGCACAAGCAGAATGGTGGGCTATTCGCGCGGGCATGGCGATGGCTCGCAGCGGTGTTGATTTACCGGAAAACTTCGCTGATATGGGAATTGCAGCGATGGCTGGCACCGGTCTGAAAATGGTCTCGCAGATTCCCCCAGCAGAAGCTAAACCACTGCTCGACGAGTTAATGGAATGCGTTCAGTGCGTGCCTGACCCTTCTAATCAGAATATCAAAAGGACCATTCAAACCGCCGATGATATTGAAGAGATTGCCACCCGACTGAAGCTCAGGGCGGAGGTGTTCAAGTTGCACGTGGATTTTTTTCAGGCCGCCGCCCGCTAGACATCCCACCAATGATGCATGAGCAGGTCCACGGGCTTGCCGAATACGTCAACGTCCCCAAGACCATAGCTACCGTCCTCTCATCGGGTAAGTGCTCTCTCACTGAGCTGAGCACGACGCTTGGCGTTGAGGATTTATGGTGGTGGCTGGAAATCATTACGGTCGACAACTACAACCGGATGGTCGTCAACAAATCGCAGGAGTCTAACTGATGGTCGATTTAGTGAAAATTAAAGAGTTTATTTCATACGATCCAGTCTCTGGCGAATTTACCTGGAAGCAAAACAAAGGGAGAGCGAAAGCGGGAGGCGTAGTTGGGTGGCTATCTGCTGAAGGATATCGGAAAACCAAATTATTTGGTGTGACCCATACACTTCATCGCCTCGGATGGATGATGGTAAACGGACACCTTGCAGATGATATCGACATCGATCACATAAACTGCAACCGCTCAGATAACCGGCTTAGCAACTTAAGATTGGCGACAAGAGCTCAGAACCTCAGAAATGAAGGATTGAGGAAAACCAACAAGACAGGCGTTAAAGGTGTTAATTGGCACAAAAAGCATGGGAAATATCAGGTTCAGGTGATGTTTAACCGAAAGAAATTCCATGGCGGTTATTTCAATAGTCTGTCGGATGCTGAGATTGCCTCCACCTTATTGAGAGATCGCCTGCATGGAGAGTTTTGCAGGCATAAATAAAGGTGAATTATGGCAGGCACAATAATCGATGCGCTGGTTGTCACGCTTGGCCTCGACGCGACCGGATTTAATAAAGGCCAGAAGGACGTAAAGGGCGGACTGGATGACACCAGAAAGCAATCAGAGCAGACAGCGAAGGACATGGAGGCCGCAGGTAAAAGAGCGGCCTCTTTCTTTGGCTCAATCCGCACTGAATTGCTGGCGCTGGTCGGCGTAACGCTGTCTGTGCAGGGATTCAAAAACTTCATCACCGGCATGACCGATAACCTGCAGCAGCTTGCAGTTAACTCTCAGTCGCTGGATATGTCGGCTAAATCACTGGATGGCTGGCAGAGGGCGGCAGAGGCTGCTGGTTCAAGTGCTGAGAAGATCACTGGCAACCTTCAGGCATTCCAGAATCTGGTAACAACGTTCAGGGGTGGTGGAAATGTTCAGGGGAACCCCCTGCTCATGGCGCTTAACGGATTTTCAGGGGCGACAGGGGCTAAGTTCGACTTAGGCACCCAGTCTTCTGAAGACATTATGCGCACCATTGCTGCCAACTGGGGCAAGTTGAATAAGGATGCTCAAAGGAAGTTCGGTGCTGATATAGGGCTTGATAACCCAACACAGCTAGCGTTGAGCAGTGGCAAGCTGGTAACGGATGCTGACCGATTCACGAAGATGTCACGCGCTACCGAAGACGCTACACGCAAGGCGCAGGAATTCAACCGACGCCTGACAGAGATGAAGCAGAACTTCTCTGCTGCTGCTCAGGTTCTTTATGAAGCCTTAATCCCATACGTAGAGAAGCTCATTCCTCTCATTGAAAAGTTTGGAGTGTGGATATCTACTCACGGACCGGAGATACAAAAGTTCTTCTCAGATTCAGCTGCTGAGGTAAATAAAGTTGTCGACGCTGTCGGAGGCTGGCAGAACGCTCTAGCCATACTGGCCGCTTTTGTCGCTGGTTCATGGGCTCTTAAGATGCTTTCGGGCATAACCCGCGTAACGGGTGGGTTTGGGCCTCTTCTCGCTGCAATGGCTGCAGTAAGCTCGTGGGATAAGATCGGCAACGCCCAGGAAGAAGCGAAGAAGCAAGGAGTCAGCGTAGGCGAGTACCTTGTTAACAAAAAACCTGAAGCTCCAGATAAAAACAGTTTCATGGGTAAGGCTGATGAGTGGCTGAAGAAGTCATACTCATGGTGGGAGTCGATCACCAGCACTGGCGGAGCGACGAACAAGTATGACGCTTACGGCACTGCTCCCGAGGCGAAAGGGTCTGGCAAAGCCATGTTGGAGTGGATGACGCCACTCTTCTCGAAGCTGGAGACACTTTACAAGCTACCATCTGGTCTTTTAAAGAGCGTTGCAACCACGGAGTCAGGCGGTAACCAGTTTGCCATCTCGGGAGCTGGCGCTAAGGGTCTTTTTCAGATTATGGATGGAACAGCGCGCGATCTCGGTCTGAAGGGCGGTGATGTCTTTGACCCGGAGAAGTCAGCTAATGCCGCGGCGAAGTATCTTTCTCAGCTCCTGAAGTCTAATGGTGGCGATCTGGTTAAAGCTATTGCGTCCTATAACTGGGGTGTGGGAAACGTGCAAAAGAAAGGTCTGGATAATGCTCCTCTGGAAACTCGCAATTACGTTCCCAGGGTTCTGGCAGGCATTCAGGTAGGGGCTGGGGCATCAGTTCAAGCCAGAAGGCAGCCAGATGCTCAGCAGCAGACAGGCAACAAAACTGATATCCATATTGGCGAAGTTACCCTGCAGACGTCAGCAACTACTGCGACTGCATTAGGATCGGATCTTCAGCGGACTGCAACGCGGCAGGGGATCGTATCTGCGTATAACACGGGGCAGAAGTGATGAATTTCTCTCTGAACGAAACAACGCTGCTCAATGCCGTACAGGGTGGCGGCATCTTCTCGGTAATTAACAGCATTATCGGCCCCGGATATGGAATCTACTTCAACAACGGAACGGGCAAGGCGCTTTCGCCTTCGTCCTTCCTCGGAGTTGAGTACGGGGCTGACGCCTCAGTGGTATCCGCACCTATTGAGCGAGGCTCCTACAGCTCGTACAACAAGGTGAAGCGGCCGCCGGTAATCAGAGTGTTGTTTGTTCTTGAGGGCTGGTCTGGGCTGACGGGTTCACTGCCAAACCTCACTAACTTCAGCCTGACCAGTCGCGCCGACATGCTGGCCGCGCTGGATGCGATGGTAGAAGACACGATGACGTATGACATCGAAACACCAGATGCCACGTATGAGAAGTACGATCTGGTGCGCTACAACTACCGCACCTCTGACCGGGACGTAACCCTGTTGACAGTAGAGGCCATTTTCCAGTCTGTACTTGAGGAGGCAGAGGTGGCGCTTACCAGCACCACAGCTAAAAGCACCACAACAGCTAATGCGACCAGCCTGTCCCCCAGTGCGGTGACGGAGAAGGTGAATTCATCCACCACAGATGCAACGCAAAGCAGCGTATCGTCAGCGCTTACCGGCCTGAAGAACTCCGTTTCAAGCGCAGCCAGCCAAGTAGCGGATAAGGTTTCATCAACCGTGAATAACCTCACTCAGACCACCACGGCATCGATCAACGGCGCGGCCACCTCGGCTATCAACAAACTCTCATCATCGGTCACTGACCTGGTTAAGGTGCTTACCTGATGCAGACGATCACATTGCAGCCAATAAAGGCCCAGGAGCTTACGGTTAAGCTGGGTGAGCAGTCTGTCACCCTGCGAATCGTTCAACGCTCAACCGGTTTATACGTCGATATCGGCCTGGGTGATGTGTGGATTGCGCAGGGTGTTATTTGCCTAAATGGAAACCGGCTGGTGCGCTATCCGTATCTTGGTTTTCAGGGTGAACTGTTCTTTGCTGACACAAAAGGCAGCGATGACCCGAGTTATTCAGGCCTGGGTGATCGATTTTTTCTTTTTTATGCCACGCCTGACGAGATGAGCGCCGCAGCATGACCTACAAAAAACGCACTCTCAAGTTTCAATTCAAGCTCAGCTCCGGCAGCTTCGACGACAAAAATAAAATGGATATGCTGACGATTGAAAACGCCAAGGCTGAAGTTCAGGTTGCAGCATTAGGGAGCCTGTCGGCAAACACCATGGATGCAAAAGTTTACGGGCTTAGCCTCAAGAATATGGCGGCGATTGGGTATAAAGGCACCCAATACGGCATTACGACACAGAACATGATGAAGGTGTGGGCAGATGACACTCCCATATTTGAAGGATCAATAGGCTGGAGCTTTGTTGATGCTAATGAGATGCCGGATGCTCCGTTGATTATCAATGCTTCTTCCACAGGTTACGCTCAATCTGTAGAGGCAGCCCCCTTCAATAAGTCGGGTGTAGTAAAAGTTGCTGACATAATCAGCTCAATAGCTGCGCTGACTGGCTACAGCGTCCGAATCTCGCAGACAGTAACAGAGGTCGAGAGCAACCCATTCTACAGGGGGAATTTTATTGACCAAATCCGTGACTGTTGCAGAGCGCACGACCTTTTATTTGATATTCGCCTGGGCGTCATTTTTGTATGGAAAGAGGGTGACGCGATTGATGAGAGCATACCTTTTGTTTCGCCACGAACGGGCCTCATTGGATACCCGAGATTCAATGGCTGGGGCATAGAATTCAACACAACTTTCAGCCCGCTGTTAATACTCGGGCGTGACGTACAGCTGGAGACCGACCTTCCTAATGCCAGCGGTAAGTATCGCATCAACTCAGCCGTTCACCATCTTTCTACCTGGATGGAAGGCGGACCATGGATGACGCAGTGCTCAGCATCGCTATTCACAGCAGGCCGATAAAATGACGAACAAATACACGGTTAAGTCTCACGATCTTAATTCAGACGCTAACGCGCAATTCTTTATCATGGAGCGTTTTCTGAACTCAAAGTCATTCATCATGCTTGGCATGGTGACTGCTGTCAGGCCGGGCCAAGACAATGAAATGAGCTTTGTCGATCTGAAGCCACTGGTTTCTGACCAGGGCGCGCAGGGAAACATACTTGATAGCGGCACCGTTTATAGTGCACCTGTGTGGCGTTTGCAGCGAGGTTCCAGCGCGGTAATTATGGATCCGGTTGTCGGAGATATTGGCCTGATGGCTATTTGTGATAAGGACATCAGGAACGCCGTAGACTCAAGGAAAGAGTCGCTGCCTGCGTCAGGAAGGAATCACAGCCCTGGTGATGCGATTTATCTGGGTGGCATACTCAATAACTCACCATCTCAGTACCTGCGCTTTATGGATGACGGAATAGACATCGTTTCTCCCCTCGTAATAAATGTTGATGCACCAGTCATTACTGCCAATGCATCAGAGTCCTTCGTTGTAAACGCTCCTAATATCACACTGAATGGTGCCGTAAGCCAGGGTGCAGGCAGCAATAAGGGCGACTTTAATTTTGCTGGCAACATTACGGCCATTGGCGAAATTACAGGTAAGGGGATTAAATTTTCAACACATACACACGGCGGGGTACAATCAGGGAACTCTGACACACAAGGACCAAAGTGATGAATAAGTTTGTTACCTTAATAGCATCATATCTTTTTGTATCATCAGTAAGCGCATCCTCAATTGAAGCGAAAACAGATGCCGGAACTTACGCCATATCGGTAGTTTTGGCGTGCACATTGATAAAAGATCGGGGATATACCGGCGAGAGTTTGAAGAAAGGCCTTGTTGAACAAACTAACATGGACGAAGAGTCAGCTAGTAACTTAGCAAACAATTCTGCAGCATGGGTAGCTAAGAATCCCGGGAAGGATTGCCAGCAGCTATATGTAAATATGATTGATAAGTATTACTCTGAATCCAATAAAAACTAACCCACCATCAGGTGGGTTTTTCTTTCTCATCTAGCAGAACCTTAGCGTAGGCATCAGCTATCTTTGACAGCCTGCCGTTCTCAAGTGTAATCCGTTCGTTAATCTCACGTATAGCAGCGGAAACTGAGCGGTTAAATACCGCCATACCTTTATCTGTCGATGTGTCTGCCTCATCCATTAGGCGCATAAGAGATTCAAGCCATTTATCTGGCTTGTTCTCTGTAGCTAAATCTTTCATCAAAGTGAGAATGATTTCAGAGTTCATCGACCTGCCGTTTTTGGCCGCCCGTTCAGCGATGATCTCTTTAAGGTCCTCCGGCATCCTAAGGCCAAATGGAGCGATCTGACTGGCACCTTTCATTCAAAACCCCCTATCAAATAATAGCTACATAATGTAGCTAGATTATCGTTGACATGATAGCTACATGATGTAGTATTGAATGACTACATGATGTAGCCAAGAGAGAGGTTCTAAATGGAAAACGCACGTAACATCCCGCCAACGGGAATCAGGTTCCCCGACACATTGAAAGATTTACTTAAGCAGGCTGCAAAGGGAGAAGGAAGGTCACTGAATAGCGAGGTGATTAAACGGATTGAGCGGAGCTTAAAAGAAGATGGGTTCATTAAAGCCTAAAAACGACGAAACCCCGAAGGCGGCAACCAACGAGGTTTCTAAATTGTCAGTAACTACGAAGGAACTAACAGTTATGAGTATATCAGCACAGATCTCCACCATCAACGTTCCATTCCATGGCGACAACCTTTATCTGGTCAGCCATGAAGGTGAAGCGCAAGTTCCTATGCGCCCGGTTGTTGAGGGGATGGGTCTTGATTGGGCGTCGCAATATACCAAGATTAAGCAGCGCTTTAGCACCTCCGTTGTGATGATCACAATGCAGCTTCCGGGTGATAATCAACGCAGAGAGGTTGTCTGCTTAAATCTGAGAAAACTAGCTGGCTGGCTACACACCATCAATGTTGGAAAGGTTCGCCCTGAGCTGCGTGACAAGGTTGCTCGTTATCAGGAAGAGTGCGATGACGTCCTTTATCAGTACTGGACGAAAGGTGAGGTCAAAAATCCTCGCATAAAAACCAGTGTAGAAGAACGCACCCCGCTACGTGATGCGGTTAACATGCTTGTTGGCAAGAAAGGACTTCGCTATGACGATGCATACACTATGGTTCACCAGCGCTTTAATGTGGATAGCATTGATGAGCTTGAACTCGATCAAATTCCCTTAGCTGTAGAGTACATTCACCGCGTTGTACTTGAGGGTGAATTTATCGGCAAACAACCTCAGTTACCCCTTCCGTCCACCCAGTTCACAAAGGAAGAGCTTTGTTCACTGTGTTGGCTCTGGATGTCTTCTTCAGTAATGATCAGCAAAATAGCCGAAATTGAGCCTTTACTGGCAGTTGCAGAGCATCGACTGGCTGGGGCTTATCATTCAATACCACGGGAATATTCAAGAACCCTTGAAAAGGCCAGGTCATTGTTAGATAGAGAAACCAAAGATATATCGGTTGGTTCATTTACAAATGACAACTGGCGGGTGCTGCATTATCTGCGCTCTCCTGAAAAGAACATTCAACTTCAATGAAAACTAACCCGCTTCGGCGGGTTTTTTTACGCCCGGAGAAAGCATGATAACCAAATCCCTCCTGCTTAACGCCGACGCATGGGACCTGACTCTAGATGGATCCGGCAACCTTGCCTCCACGCCAAACCCCTACGCAGTCGCACAGGACGTAGCTTGCGCCTGCAAGACTTTCCTCGGTGAAGCCTGGTATGACACGTCGCTCGGCATCCCTTATTACCAGCGCATTCTGGGACACTGGCCGGGCACTCAGCTCATCAACACCAAGATGCAGTCCGAAGCGCTCAAGCTCGACTACGTACAGACCGCAACCTGCACGACTGTAATCGGCAAACAGAACCGAATCGCATCCGGCGTCATGACCATCACCGACACCAACTACGACCAGAGCACCATCAATTTCTGAGGCCAAAATGGCAGACACAGTAATCGTTACCACATCGGTGCCGGCGGCCACGTTTTCTGACATCGGCCTGTCAGTGCCAGATGAGAAGGATATTTTAGACGGCCGCCTGAGCGATTTAGACAGCGCGCTGGGCGGTGGCATGAGCAAAAGCCTTACCACGCCGCAAGGTCAGATCGCCATGAGCGAGACTGCCATTATCGCTGACAAGAATGACCAGTTGCTTTCTATAGTGAACGGTATCAACCCTGACTATGCAGCGGGCAGATTCCAAGACGCCATCGGGCGAATTTACTTTATCGACCGCATTGCCGCGCAGGGCACCACTGTGACAGCCACGGCTACTGGCTTAGTCGGCACAGTGATACCGGTGGGAAGCACGGCACAGGATGAGGCGGGCTACATCTACACCTCGCTGGCTGAGGCAATCATTACCGCCTCTGGCGCTGTCGATATCGTATTCCAGAACCAGACCAGCGGCGCAATATCATGCCCTGCTGGCTCACTGAACACGATCTATCGCGCGGTTACAGGCTGGTCAGGAATCACCAACGCAGCAGCAGGCGTACCAGGCAATGACGTCGAAACGCGATCTAACTTCGAATACCGCCGTAAGCAGTCTGTCGCTCTAAACGCGAAGGGTACGCCCGAGTCAATCTATGCCGCAGTGCTGGATGTCGATGGCGTGGTCGATGCTTATGTGTGGTCGAATCACTCAGGCGTAACGGTAAATATCGGGTCAACTAATTACCCGGTGCCTGCTCACAGCGTCTATATCGCCGTGTATGGCGGTAACGCACAGGACATCGCTCAGGCTATCTACCTGAAGAATCAGGCTGGCTGCGGGATGGTGGGTAACACTTCTGCAGTGGTTACTGACACCTCGCGCGGCACGAACATCAACCCTAAGTACACGATGACGTGGAACACTCCAGCGCAGACCAGGACGCGCTTCAAGGTCCAACTGGAGAACTCACAATCGCTTCCATCGGACATTGTTGATCAGGTCCGGGCGGCAATCATCAGCGCCTTCAATGGCAACAGTGACCTGGTACCTAAAGCGCGTATCGCGTCAAAGGTATTTGCCGGAGGCTATTACTCAGTACTGAACAATATCGACACCGCATCGGTGAACGTTCTGTCGGTGACTGTTAGCCTGGACGGCGTGAACTACGCGTCATCCGTTGAGTACGGCGTTGACCAGATACCCTCACTCGATGCCAGCGACATCTCTGTGAGCCTTGTATGAAGAACGTGAAAGACACGATCCTCACGCAATACGCCGCCAGCCCTAACATCCGCAGCCTGATTGAAACCTTCAACACCTCAATGGATATGACGGAATTCACCGACGAATTCCTGACGGCCATCTGGGATGTTTCGACCGCTACGGGGTACGGGCTGGATGTGTGGGGGAAAATTGTAGGCGTATCGCGATTGCTCAATGTCAGACAGTCAGCGACATATTTCGGCTTTGACGAAGCATTTATCAGCGCCAGTGATGACTCACCAAAACCGTTTGATGAAGCACCTTTCTTTGAGGGAGTCCAAATTACCTCGACTGTCAGGATGGCTGATGACGGCTACCGAAAGCTGATACTTGCGAAGGCGATGGCAAACATCACTGATTGCTCTATCCCATCACTGAACAAAGCCCTGTACTACCTGTTTGGCGACCAGGGCGACACGTTCGTAGCCATTACCGGTGTGATGTCCATGAGCTACGTCTTTGGCTTCAATCTGACGCCGGTAGAGTGGGCCATCCTGCTCAATTCCAATGCTATCGCCAAACCTGCAGGCGTCAGCGTCAGCATCATGTCACTCGATTTCAACAACACCTTTGGATTTTCCGAGGCTGGATTACAGCCTTTTGAAAACGGCACCTTCTTCCCCGACTCAGGAATACAAAATGCAGACCAGCTCGCAGCCTAAATTACTGCCGGTTCCATTCGCTGATACCGGCTCCAAACAGAATATCCCTAACGACTCTCAGATCGGCATTACTGCAGGCCGCGCATCATATACAGATGGGTTCCCCCCACTAACGAGAACACCTCTGGCCGCCGGTGGCGTGCCTCCATTCGGCACTGACTTTAACGGCGTGCTGAACGATATTACTGCTGCTTTGCGCTGGTCACAGTCTGGTGCGAGCTATCCGTTTAACACAGCATTCAATACTGCGATCGGCGGATATCCCAAGGGTGCAAGAATCCCCAATTCAACACTTGATGGTTACTGGCTGAACACTACGGATGGCAACACTGCAAATCCGGAAGTTACCGGCGCGGCGACTACTGGCTGGGTGCCAGCAGAAAACTATGGCGTGACGGCTATTACCGGCCTGTCAGGCTCGAGTGTCACACTGACCACGCTGCAGGCATCGAAAGATCGTATCACGCTGGCTGGCACGCTTAGCGCCAATATCAACCTGGTGCTGCCAGCATGGATAAAACGATGGACGATCGTTAATAACTGCACTGGTGCGTTTTCAGTAACCGTTAAAACGCCGAGCGGATCAGGTGTATCAGTACCAGCAGGCCGGTCTTCAATTCTTCAGGGGGATGGTACAAATATTATCCCTGGTGACCTGCCGGGCACGCTTTTAAACATTACTGACTTCTCCGCTTCAGGCACGTACACACCTACTCCCGGAACCCGATTCATTATCGTCGAGGTAACCGGCGGTGGCGGTGGCGGCGGCGCATCCAGTTCAACAGGAAACACTTCTGTCTCTATCGGCGCAGGTGGCGGCGCGGGCGGTACTGCAATCTCGAAACTCAACATTAGCGATATCAGCACGCCAGTGTCTGTAATTGTCGGTAGTGGTGGTGCAGGAGCTACCGCATCTGCGATTGCGCAGGGCGGAGCGCAGAGTAACTTTGGATCATACCTCTATGCTACCGGTGGAGATTATGGAGCATCAGGAACCGCAGTGACTCAGGGAGATACACAGCTTGTTTACAACGGCGGCGGCGGCATGGGTTTTAACGGAAACCTCGATAACATGATTGGTGGCGCAGGCGGATTCGGCATCATACTTAAATTTGGCTACGAATCCGGCTGGGGAGGCAGATCGCACCACAGTTCCGGCGGAAACCCGATTGTTACGCTGAACTCATCAAATGCCGGACTTCCGGGCCGAAAAGGTTCTGGTGGCTCTGGCGGCTTCAGCATCACTAACGCAACCGTACAGAATGGCGGGGCAGGTGGTGGTGGATTTATTCGAGTATGGGAGTACGCATAATGACTGACTACGCACTGGTTAAAGACGGGGTAGTTATTAACACTATCGTGTGGGATGGGGAAACGGCTGTAGATTTCGGGGATGGAGTGAATGCAGTCGCTATACCTGAAGGGCAAGGTGTCACAATGGGATTTTTATACAAAAACTCCAAGTTCACCGCGCCAGAGCTAACCGACGAGCAGGTAAGCCAAAACAAGGCCGCTGCGATAAGCGAAAATAAGCGGATGAAAGATAACTTGATGGCGGCGGCTACTATACAAATTGCGCCACTTCAGGATGCAGTAGACTTAGATATGGCCACGGACGATGAGCTGAAGCAGCTTAATGCCTGGAAAAAGTATCGCGTTTTACTAAATCGACTGGACGCCAATACTGACGCCGTCATTAAGTGGCCTGAGCTGCCAGCATCTTAGTCCCATAAAAAAGCCCGGCGACCGGGCAATGACTCAGCCGTTCCTGTCTTAGCAGGCTGCGGGGTGGGTGATTTGAGATTAGTCACTCATGACCATCGCCGCCTGATTAAAACCCCTTTTGCCTCAATACCTTTACAAATCTGTGACTCGCTTCGCCTTGATCAAAACCACCGATCGATATTACTGTTTATCCATACAGTATTTATCAGAGGAGGATTTAGCATGGCGAGAGAGAGTGACATACACGCAGCGTTTGCTGGGGCGATAACGCAGGACAGCAGAGGGCGGCAGACAGTCACCACTGCGGCATTCCAGAAGCGCCTGGATGACCTGAATCACGTCTGGACGCTGAAGCAGTGTAATCAGTGGATACGGTATTACCAGAATTTCTTCTTCGAGCTGGTCACCGAGGAGACTGAAAACAAAACCTGGTCGTTACGCAACATGGGATATGTGAGGTAGATATGGGATTCCCTTCACCTGCAATGGACTACGTCGAGCGACGCCTAGACCTGAACAACATCCTGATGCCTCACCGGAACAACATGATCCTGATTGAGACACCGGACGGGTTCGTGCTGGCGGACAAATCACTAAAGGCAGTGCCAGGCGATAAAGTCGCGTTCCTGCTGGGTGAGTTCCCGCAATTGGGACGACTATTCAGTTCTGGGATTATCTCCTCTGACGGCGAGACGATCGACGGAGAGGGCATGGATGGGATTATCGTGCTGGGGAAAGTGACGGCCGAGATAATGCTCGTGCATGAGCCAAGCAGGCCGATTATCTGATGGGACAGGTTCGAATCCTTTCTTGCGATTCAAACTGAAGAAATGGTGTGTCGTAAATGTGTCGCCACATGACGCAGAAGAAATTCTGAGGAATGCACTTAACGACACAGTACGACACATCACTTTGCGCGAGCATGGATTTCTGGCCTTAAATCAGTGTGTTAAATGATGATCTACTATCTTCTAAGCCGTAGGTCACAGGTTCGAATCCTGTAGGGCGTACCATATTTTCTTCTGTTAACATCCTTTCTGGTCTACTTTTTCCTTTAAAATCAGAATCTAACAATTCTCTGTGGTCCAGTTTGGTCCAGGGTCACCTATTGCGTTCTTGTTTCGATTGGGGGCAGGATAGGGGGCATTGCCAGGTTCAATTAACTGGATGCCCCCAAATGAAGCTGACAGCCCGACAAATTGACTCTGCTAAGCCAAAAGAAAAGTCATACAAACTTGCCGATGGTGGTGGTATAAATCTTGAAATATTTCCAAACGGAGCCAAAAGCTGGAGACTCAAATACCGTATAGCTGGTAAAGAGAAGCGGGTGTAGTGGCATAGTAAGCTCCGGCTCGTTCTTAGCAGATCATGAACGGTAAAATATTCAATATCACCCATAACATTGGGCGGTTGCGTCTTCCTGCCAGGCTCAATACCGCAAAGCTTCGCTATGGCCCTGTTAAGAGTGTCTTTTCCCATGTGCTGGGACTTGCTTACACGGCGATTAGTGAAGACATAATTCACTCTGACAATTAGTTCTTCCAAAAATCTCCATTAGATTTTATGTGAATTATATTGACAAAAAATAAATCTGCGTTAAAGGAATTATAAATAAAAAGAAGGGTTTTATGAGTAAAGATAAAATGAAAGATGAACAAATATCATTTGCTGAGGAAAAAGAGTTTCTTAACAAAGTGCATGATGATTAAGTAGATTTATTAGGAAAAAATAAAATTACTGAAAGCTATAGAATGTATCCTGCTGAAGATATTGTTTATATTATGTTTAGAGAGTATTACGCCTCTCAGGATAGCTTAAAAATCGTGAGCATAGTTGAATGTTTTGAATTAACCGAACTTGTTGAATACAATAGTGTTGACTGGTGGTTTTTTTCAGCCTTAGCATCTGACGTTGATACTAATAAGATTACAAACATAATTCAAACAAAAATGGTTGAAGAAGAGAAAAGCAAAATAAATTATGTTCTTGTTAAAAAAGATGATGTGGTTATTAAAAAATAATTTAGTTAAAAAATTTTTGAAATAGCCTGGCTTACCTGGTCAGACTATTTAAATTTTGAAGCGATTTGGTAAAAAATATCTTTTTTATTTTAATGTTACTCTACCATCAGAACTCTGTATATATGTTTTGTCGCCTATATTTATAAATACTTTTCTGTCAAGGCTCCCTCTTATAACTAATGCTATGCTGTTATATACACATTTCTTATGCTCGCCATTAGTATCATCAAAGCAGGTATAGTCATCAATTGAACCATCTCTGGTTCCTGTTGGTAACTTTTCATAACCATCGAAATTCATGATGATAACAGTGAAGTTATCTGGGGTATTGATAATATGATATTTATTCTGAAGTGAATCTTTCTTTTCTAACCACCATTTTAGTTTTCCTTCTGTAGTCATCGGTAAATGTTCTACAAAAACTGCACCATTATCAACTCTGACTATTTTTGCTGGTCTTACAGCAATCCATATGCAATATACTGATATTAACAAAATCAGAACTGCTCCAATCCTTTTGTATTTAAACATTGTTTTCTCCTGTCAATGTTATAGTTGCTCCGAAATTTGTGAAAAATGGCTTTTGAGCTAAATGCTTAGCCCTCTGTAGAACGAACCATATTCTAAAGAAACTAATTGAGTTGAATTTAGCTTTTAAGATATCTTCTTTATCTAAGCCAAAATGGTCTTGTGCTCTGTATTTGATAGTCGCAGTATATTTATTGCCCTGGAAGGTCAGGCTTTCTATAGAAATTTCTGTGCTGTTTATGTCATGGACGGTAATGCCCATGCCATTGACAAAATCTTTCCATCTTGTGTATTTTGGTAAACGACTTTTAGATAATACATTTGAAAAATGTTCTTTCGTCAATTGTGACTTATTAAAATCAAATTGCTCGATAGTGTTTTTAATTATGGATAATGTGCTATCGATAGAGTTGTCACTCAAAATGAGATTTCTGTAGGCATTATCCATAAACGGATGCTGAAAATCATTTCCATTACTACGTTGCATGTGATTGAAAAGATTTATGATCAAGCCCTGGTATGGTCCTCGGAAAGAAAAGGCATAGGACTGAGATCGTAGCTCATCATATAACATCGCAATGGCTTTTTCTCTACTAACTGGCTGTATAGAATTAGTAGCAGGATGCTGATAGGAGGGACCAAAAGTAGTCCAGTCGATGAAAGTTGATACTTGCCCGAGATGATAATGCTTTTTCAGTATATCAGCATCCATGTCGCCACTTTGCATGTCATCAGCATTTCTGTCATTGAATCTTTTTTTTGTAGTGAAGATGATAAGTTTTTTGTCGATTCCTTTCATTCAAAATCAATCCCTTTCAGTCAAATGATTAAATATTATACATTTTCTTTTTGTGAGGTAAATTAAGAATTTTTTTAACATTTACTATGTTCAGAGTCATTTACGCCCACATAATCATGCAGTGATGAACCTCAGCCGTGAGAGTGGTCGTTTTCTAAGGGGGCATTTTTGGGAGCAGATCACAAATTGAAATAAAAAAATCACATATAGAACAGTAGACTGGTCAGAAGGTTTGAATCCTGTAGGGGTACCAAATTCTCCCTTCTGAAGCTTCTTAAAGTCTACTAATTTCGCGAATATCAAGGCGTTTAGCCAGGTTAATTTATTCGGATGTCTATTAGCATCTATTGAAAGTCACACTCATCTGGTGTGCAATCCCGTTCTGATCTGCTCCCCTCTAACCGGCATCATAGGCCACCGCGGGTTCAGCCCCTTGAGGTACTTGTGGATACCGTCGATGAACAGCTTCTTGAATGTCGCTTCGTTATCGTTGGTTAGCTTTGCGATATAGCCAGACACCGATAAAGGCCAGCAGAGCAGAAAGCACCGCCTTAACTGCAATCACTGTGAATTCGAAACTATCCATAGCGCCTTCACCATCACCGCTAATGTGGCCTTCTACCAGGGATCTGATGATGCTTTCAGGTATGAGAAACCAGGTTGCGGAGAAGATTATAATAAATATCAGTATTTTCATCGCACTACACACTTTGTGAAATCAGGAACATCAATGCGGCCGTATGCTGGTAATCCTCCTTTCATAAAGCCACGTCCCATTCTTACGGCTCCTTGATCGCTGCCCTGATATGCCTCCGACCAGCGAGCTACTGGTTATCCCTTCTGTACAGTGCCCACTCCTCGATGCGCTCCCCGCCTGGCAGATTACAGTAACCTGAATCACCATCCGTGCCCTTAACTATGTCCAGCTTGCCGCCCATCTTTTCACAATGCACAGAGGCTGGGTTAGCCATGCCCACAGCGTGTTGTCTGTCATTATGGGGTACACAGGCTGTGAGTAGTAAAATGGTCGCTGCGATTGTAACTTTTTTCATTTTTAACCTTATCTGAAGAGATTGATGAGGGTTAATCGTTATATCCACGCTGCTTCATCTCGCGCTGGTTTTTCTGTTTAATTAAACGGCTATTGTGACCCTGTGTAGCCATTGAAATCAGATCATAACCTGGGCTTAATCCTGCCAGTTAGTGTGGATTTATACATACATCGTGTTCATTAGGCGCATCACCTCTATCCCTTACCTTTGGGATCGCATCTCATCAGGTTACAGCCAGAGCTGCGTTGGCCCCATCAACCGGCTTTCAGCAGCTGCATTGCTGGCCGCTTATTCGTCAGCTGTAACAGGCACATTGATAGAGCACTTAAGGAGGAGAAGCCATCGCGGGATTAACGGGTACACCACAGCAATGACAGCAGCGCAGACAATATCATCGGGCGGTACCGGTGCCGCCAATGTAAAGAGGGGGTTAGCCTGGCTCAGGTACACTGTGCTATATTTTGCTCGTATCACAACGGCATTCAGGATGAATCAGATGAACGAATTTGAGCAAGAACTCTATAATAACGGCTTCTCCGCTAAAGAGATCGGTAAACTCAAAAGTATTATAAAAAAAGACGAGTCAAAAAAAGATACACTTCAGAGCCTCGTGATTGATCTAAGTAAACGCTTCTGGGGCGGAGTTATTGCTCTTATTATTTTGATGCTTATTGGACTGGATGGCGTTTTCAATGCAGATGCTTCAAATGCCATTCCATATATTGTTGTTCTGACGTTTGCATACCTTGTGGTCTATTTTGTTACGCCTCTGAAACTGGCATGGAAATCATATAAATTCGCCAGGGAATGTAAGCGCTAATTTTTATCCAAAGTTAGTTATCTGATTCCTGTTTCTGGCACGCATTTATAGTTGTACGATCCTTACAGGAACATAGTGTGTACATCGATAATCTGTATTTTGCGATAGCAATCTGATAATAAACATTTAATAATTCTTCAGAAATCATTCCAATCTATAGATTATCTATCCTCTCATTATAAAAGGCGATTAAAACAGGGGGGCGCTACGCTGGCGTGGCAAAATTTAATTTAAATTTAAAAACGCGGATAATTATTGCCAGCAATACTGATCTGCCGCTCCCCAGCCAGAAGCGGCATCCCTTCAGCAGAAATTAAACCTGACCCGCAACCACACCCGACAAAGCCAGAACTTGCTTCTGTTTCCTGGCGGGCAGCTTATTCAGCTGCGCTAACGCGTTAACCAGTTGCTCATCCACCGGCTCTGGTGGTTTCACGGTCAGCACAATACGGCCCGCCGTGACTTTTACTTCTACTTCGGTGCCGGTGGTAAATCCGGCGGCAGCCAGCCACTGGCCTTTCATGATAATCGACGGAATACGCGCGTAACTGGGATACCGGCTGGCGTAACTCACCGTTAATTTGCGCTGGGAAACGGAAGGGGCTTCTGAATTTAAACCAACTGCATTACACTCTGAATCAGTCATGATCTCTATTCTCACTCAATAGTGGTTGTGATTAGCGATACAGGGGTGCTCCAACACCTCTGTATCGCGCTAAATACCTGTACATATAAACAACTATTGCAGGAAAAGTCCAGCTGAAAATCGATGTAAATCAGTGAGTTTAATCATCTGATAAACAGCGAGTTTTACGATAACGATCTCAAAAAAATGCAATTAACTGAAAGCAATCGCCGTTCGGAATATACGAAAGAAAACAGGCGAGATCTCGTCATAAATATCTGCCATTAGCCGTATCCATTAAGCCCGCTATTAGTAACAGTTGCTTAACCCGCAGTGTGCTTAAGCAGAAAGTCGATTAACGTTTTTACTCTTTTCGTTTTACCCGCGCTTTTAGGATAATAGAGATAAACCGGCGGATAAGTTTTCCAGTAACGCTCCATCACCGGAATAAATGCCTCTTTATCCGGCTGTAAATTATGAACCGGTTCAAACAGTCGCCCGATACCCAGCCCGTTGCGAATGCCATCAGCCATCACCTCAATATCATTACTCATCAACTGACCCGGCATCTCAACGGTCAGCTGTTCGCCATGATGATCCAGAATCAGCGGCAGAATACGATTATTGGTGATAAACCGGTAACCGATAAGCCGGTGCTGATGCAGGTCAGACGGAGACTCTGGAATGCCGAACGCTGCCAGATAGGCAGAAGAGGCATACAAACCTTCGCGAAACGGCTTCATCAGCGGGCGCGCCACCACGCCACCTTCCAGAATGTCGCCAAACCGGATCCCCAGATCAAAACGTTCATCAATGATGTTCACGGTGCCATCGTATACCGAAATTTCCAGCTGAATACCGGGATATTGCTGGCAGAAAGCGGCCATCGCAGGTTTCAGCACCAGCAGATAGGCAAAGCGCGAAAGGGTGATTCTGACCAGTCCCGACGGTTCCTGATTCTGGTCGCGGATGCTTTCCAGCGATTTTTCCAGCGAGGCTACCGCTGCTGAGGTTTGTTCCAGCAGCTGCTGTCCGGCATCGGTCAGCTCAATCTGGCGCGTGGTTCGTACAAATAGCGGATGACCGATGTGCGCTTCAAGCAGCTTCAGCGCCTTACTGACAGAGGGGGGAGTAATCTCCAGTTTGCGCGCTGCCGATGAAATATTTCCTTCGCGGGCAATGCTCTGGAAGATGCGTATCTGATTATAGATGGCGTTGTTCACGGGATAATCCTGACACAATCGGGCTGCTTATTATTAGCCGCAGGCTAAATATCTTTGAGTCAATAGTGGCCTAATCTTCACTAAATCGCGAGCATATACTCCTTATCAGTTCCCCCTGGCCGTGAATCTCAGGAGATTGCTATGCGAATTTTGTGTCTGGATAAACCCGCCCCCGATGCCACGCTGGAAAAGTATCACCCTCATCTGGCTGCCGAAGCTTTCCATGCCTGGAGTCTGTATAAATCCGGTGCGCTACGCGATATTTACTACCGACAGGATCGACCCGGCGTTGCGATCTTCCTTGAATGCGACTCGGTGGAACAGGCCCAAAGCCTGCTGGCTGACTTTCCGCTGGCAAAAACCGGTCTGCTGAGTTTTGACTGCATCCCGTTGGGAGCATTCACCAACTGGGAAAGCCTGTTCGCTGCAGAGTATAAGCCTCAGCAAGAGGGCGTGACCCAATGATCAGTCGCAAACCGCCACCGTGTGTTGTCACCAGTCATCCGACAGGTGTCAGGCAGGCGGCGCAGTAAAAACGCCGCGTGAAGCGCTAACGGCAGGAAAGGCGGATGCAGTAGCGATTGGATTTGATTAAACGGTGCCGGACGGCAAAAATTCCCCAGCGCGTGATGGCATCGCCAACGCCTGGCTATCTGTTAAAAAATAGATGATTAAAAATTGAAAATGAAAAATATATTAATTATTTCCGGTCATCCTGACCTGAGCCATTCGGTCGGTAATGCTACCATTCTTAATGAAGTCGCTTCTGCGCTGCCTGATGCTGAAATCCGTCGTCTGGATGCACTTTATCCGGACAACAATATCAATGTCAGCGCCGAACAGGATGCACTGCTGAAAGCAGATATTATCGTCTGGCAATTTCCCTTCTCCTGGTATTCGCTGCCAGGCCTCATGAAGTTATGGCTGGATGACGTATTTGTTCATGGGTTTGCGCATGGATCAACGGCCAGACTCGGCGGTAAAAAACTGATCCTCTCCTTCACCACTGGCGCACCGCAGGCGTTATACGCGGCAGATGGCGTCTTTGGTCATCAGCTGGAGGATTATCTGATTCAGTTTGAAACCACCGCTCGGCTCTGCAATCTGGAGATGCAGAAACCGGTTTATACCTGCGGGATAAGCTATGCCAGTCGTAATGAAACTATTATCACGCAGCAAATTGCTGCAGCAAAGCAACACGCGTCGCGACTCATTGCTCAGCTCAATGCGGAACTCACAACGGCTTAATAGCCAGATGAAACAGAAATCACACCGGTTAATACACCGAATGAATCGCAAATCACCTCATCCGATAATTAAGGCAGACCGTGAACAATATTA
Organism: Pantoea sp. RCC30.1; assembly: GCF_058148845.1. Lineage (NCBI taxonomy): Bacteria > Pseudomonadati > Pseudomonadota > Gammaproteobacteria > Enterobacterales > Erwiniaceae > Pantoea > Pantoea sp. RCC30.1. The sequence goes on from NZ_JBXUHX010000027.1 coordinate 34,563, forward strand.
CCGCTCTGACTCTGACTCTGCTGATGGCCGGCCCGGCATCGGCAGCCGCTTTAACAGAACCCACAAACCGTGTCATTAATCTGCATGAAATGGAAATTAAGGCCGGGAAAAACGGACCGTACGATGAAGTTGCCAGAGATAATATTACCCGTTCGCTGGCAGAGCAACCAGGTACGCTGGCGATGTATTCACTGAAGCGTAAAGAGAACGCTCATCAGGCTTATATGATTGAAATTTATGCGAGTGAAGACGCATACCAGCAACATCTCAGTTCAGAGCCGTACCGGTCCTTTATTCAGCACGCACCTGATCTTATCGGCCAGAAAAAGAGCACCGTGCTGGAGCCGCAGTTTCTGGGTGATAAACCCTTCGTACAAAATAAAGAAACCATCAATAACCTGGTGATTGTTGACGTGAAACCGGCCGATCAACAGGCATTCCGCGCTATTGTGCTGCCTGAAATGGCAGAGTCACTGAAGGTGGAACCGGGCGTACTGGCGATGTATGCCGCGACCGATGCGAAAAACAGATATCGCTGGTTCTTCTATGAAATCTACGCGAGTGACGCCGCCTATCAGCAGCACTGCGAAACGCCCCATTTTCGCGACTATATCCGGCTGACAGCTGAGATGACCGACCGCAAAGAGGCGATCCCCGTGGTGCCTGCTCTGCTGAAAAACCGCGGCGCTCTCAATTCTTTTGTTAACTGACCTTTACCAGGGAGCTGATCAGAGGATGAAAAAAGTGATTGCCGCCGCCGCGATCTCCATGATGCTGGCCGACCTGGCCGCTGCTGAACCCAAAAGAGGTGAAACTATGTTGAACGTCAATCCATCCAGCCTTTCGGTTGCCGACATTGAGTCCGTCTCTCCCGCACTGGCTCGTTTCGGACGTGAAGCGATAACCGATGATCTCTGGAAACGCGACGCACTTTCGATCCGTGACCGCAGTATCGTCACGCTTGCCATTCTCATCGCCCGCAACCAGCCTGCTGAGTTACAACATTACGCCGGTGTGGCGCTCGATAGTGGAGTGACGCCTGCTGAAGTCTCCGAAATTATCACTCACCTGGCGTTCTATTCCGGCTGGCCCAATGCGATGTCCGCAATTGCGGTAACCAAAAATGTGTTTCAGGCGCGAGATATTGGTGCCGATCAACTGGCCGAAGCCTCTCCGGCACTGTTGCCACTGAATCAGGCAGCTGAACAGCAGCGTTCTGCAACGGTGGAGAAAAATGTGGGGCCGATCTCGCCCGGGCTGGTCAGGTTTACCGCCGATCCGCTGTTTCTCAATCTGTGGCAGCGGCCAGCGCTACAGCCTCGTGACAGAAGTCTGGTGACGGTCAGCGCGCTGATTGCTTCGGGACAAAGTGCGCAAATTAGCTACCATCTCAACCGGGCGATGGACAACGGATTGACGGCTGAAGAAGCGGGCGAGATTATCACTCAGGCCGCGTTCTATGCTGGCTGGCCAAATGCCTTTTCAGCGGTTCCGGTGGTGGGGGAAGTACTGCGGGATCGCGCAGCAAAACAGGAATAACCCGCAGCGGGTGAGGATCTCAGGTTTTACTTCACCCGCCGTTTCTTACGCCCGCCGGATACCGACAGAGATCCGGCAAAGTGCTGCGCCATTCTGGTGGTTTTTTCCCTCCCGCCGCAATGCCATGATGACCGCTCCAAACTCTCCGCTTACGACAACCCGCCACCGGGCATAAAAACAGAGAGCACCGCGTCATGGAAAGTAAAAATCTGACAGATATTGCTGAAGACGTTTCAGACGGTGTGAAATATAAAGCAGTAATAAATGAAGAATGGGCAGGGCAGGACGCAGGAGTTATTTAACAGAATAAATAAAATAAGCCGTGGCGGGCGCCACGGCTAATGTTTTATGCAGACTGCCACTCACTTTCTACATCCGCTTTGGCTTTAGAGAGGATGACTTTATTATCGTCAACTTCTTTTACCCAGCTGAATGGAATAATGTGGTGTTTGCCGCCTGCTTCAGGATCGCTTTTCGCCAGCTTAATTTTGTCGTCGCCTTCAAAATGGTCGACAACTCCGACATGTTCGCCATTCACATCAACAACCTGCGCGTGATCTAAAATCTCTGATTTATCTACCATGGTGGCTTAATCCTTATATTTAATGAGTTCAGTTGCCCTCAGACAAAACAAGCCTGGTTGTTAAATGCTGTTTTCGCCAGGGGATTAACAAAATGAAATAGTTCAGTGAGCTGGACCTGGTCGCTGTTATTTATTGCCGGCAGGAGAATAAAGGGCATATAAGCGAAACCGCAAACAGAGTCGGAGTATCTGCAGCCACGGGTCTGCTGACCTCACTGCCTGCCACATCGACATCATCAGATTTGCCGCAATCGTCTGCCGCCCGTTCAACAATCAACGCTATGATAATCAGGTCAATCACCACGCCGCAGATCGCCCAGAACGCGGGCGGTTTAACTTACCCAAAGGAGTGCCTATGACAGCAGTCAGTTCAATTACCACTGAAGGTGGCGTCTGGATTAATCAGCCGCCGGTACACAGTCTGGATGGCGATACGCTGAGGTTCGAAACCGCGCTGAACAGCGATTTCTGGCAGCGTACCTGGTACGGATTCGAACGGCACAGCGGACACGCTTTCGGCTTCTGGGTGGAGCACGACTTTACCGTTCAGGTGCAGGTAAGGGCGGATTTCAGTCAGCTCTACGATCAGGCCGGGCTGTTTATTCAGGATAACGAAACGCACTGGGTTAAGGCGGGCATTGAGTTTAACGATGACCAGCCCGCCATTGGCAGCGTGTTGACGCGCGAGTTTTCCGACTGGTCTACCGGCGTTTTTCCCGGCGATGCGCGTCAGTTCTGGATGCGCGCTACGCTGCAAAATTCGGCGCTGAGGATCCAGTACTCCACCGACGGGGTGACCTGGCCACTATTACGGCTCTGCCCGTGGCCCGGTCAGGTGCGGCGGTTTGTCGGAGTGATGGGCTGTTCGCCTGAACGTGAAGGGCTGGCGATGAGTTTTACGGACTTTGCTATTACTCCACCGCTCGGCAAAGCACTGCACGATCTCTCCTGACCCAGGCGGCGCATTGCATATCGTCGCAGAATCGGCTTAATTGTCAGGTCAGAATTTGCGTTGACGCGTCGCCCGAGTAAGACGACGCCTTTACAGGGAAAGCTATGCGTTGCCCCACCTCCTTTACCACGCTGCTGGTCACGCTTTGCTGTGCCGGATGGGCACAGCAGGCCGCAGCCGATACCGTCTGGCTGAATAACGGTGACCGGCTGACGGGCACTATTCGTTACCTCAGCGACGGTAAGCTGGCAATAGAGACACACTATGCCAGCACCATCACACTGGACTGGAGTGCGGTCAGTACGCTCGCCAGCGAGAATCCGGTAAACGTCGAAAACAAAAAGACCGGTGAGCATTATCAGGTGCGGCTCAGCTCGTCCGATCCCGGTTATGTGTGGGTAGAACACAATGAGCAGGAGCAGCAGGTCTCGCTGCGGCGCATTGACGAGTTCATGAAAGCGAAAGTCCGCACCGATCAGCTAGCATGGACCGGCAACATCGATGCGGGTGTGAAGGTCAAAAAAGCTTCGACTAAAACCGACGACTACAGCTTCGCGCTCAACACCAAGCTGAACCAGGGAAAATGGCGGCACGACATCGGCGCGACCTACAATCGCGAGCAGGAAAATGAGAGCGTCAACACCGATAACTACAGTCTGCGCTACGCCTTTGACTATCTGGTCAGAGAGCAGTTTTTCTGGCAGACCCGCGCGACCTACAAGCGCGACTGGGTAGAGAATCTGTCGCGGCAGGCACTGATCGGCACCGGCCCGGGTTATCAACTGTGGGACACCGAACTCAGTACGTTTTCACTCTCGCTGCTGGGCGGTGCCTTTGAGTATGGCTACAGCGATGACAGGGAAGAGCGGCACTTTGGCGGCTCAGTGCGATGGAACTATCAACGCTATCTGCTGGGCAAATCGGTCACGCTTTACAGCAACGGCGATATCGGCCATTCGCTGGATGATGATGGCGTATTTATGCTGGATGCTGAAGTCGGGATGCGGTACAGCCTGACTTCCTGGTCAACCCTGCATATTGGCTATCATCGCAATCTGGTCAGCGGCATACCCGATACCCTGAATGAAGGGATCTTCTCCACCGGACTGGGGCTGAAGTGGTAGTCCGCTGATTGCGCAACGTCGCAGCAAATCCTTACTGTTTTTATCCGGTTACAGGCCCGGCATTAGCTAAGCTCCTTGTACTGTCACAACAGGAATGCAGAAGATGATCGTAAGCAGCATGGTGTATCGTCCGGGATGCGCGGGCGAAGAGGTCCAGGTCGATGATATCAGTGAAGTAATTAAGGAGCCGGAGGCGTTTATCTGGCTCGGGCTGTGGCAGCCAGACGCCGAGTTTATGGCGAAGATTAAAGAGGAGTTCGGACTGCACGAACTGGCGGTTGAAGATGCGCTTAATGCCCATCAGCGACCTAAAATCGAACATTATGGCGACTCGCTGTTTATCGTGGTGAAAACGGTGTGCGCGAAGGACGACACCTGCGAACTTGGCGAATCCCATTTCTTTGTCGGAAAAAAATTCCTTATCAGCATCCGTCACGGCGCATCTGAGAGTTATACGCCGGTGCGGCAGCGGGCGTCTGAAAACCCGGCGTTGCTTAAGTTTGGCCCCGCTTATCCGCTCTATTGCCTGCTCGACTTTGTTGTGGATCGTTACGCCGCGCTTTCCACTTCACTGAATGAGCGAGTCGGGCAGATGGAGAACGATCTCTTCACCAGTGAATTTGATCGCAAGTCGGTACAATCGGTCTACACCATGCGGCGTCATTTGCTGTCGCTGCGCAATGCGGCGCTGCCGGTCGAGGAGATCTGTAATCAGCTGATCCACCTGCATGAAGACCTGATCCCGCGTCCGCTACGTGCCTATATCCGCGACGTACAGGATCACGCCCGCCATGTGGTGACCGACGCGGAAGACATGCGCGAGATGCTGACCAGTGCCATGCAGGTTAACCTGGCACTGGTGACGGTGCAGCAGAATGAGGTGGTGAAAAAGCTGGCTGGCTGGGGTGCGATCCTGGTGATCCCGACCGTGGTGTTCAGTATGTATGGCATGAACTTCGAGCATATGCCGGAGCTGAAGTCGCTGTATGGCTATCCGCTGGCGGTGGGGCTGACCCTGCTGGCCTGCGGCGGGCTGTGGGCTAAACTGCGTCGCTCCGGCTGGCTGTAAACTAACGGAATAGTACGCTACGGCTTATTCTATCGCTACGCTTATGGCTATTTAAGCGTAGCGATGAGTAAGATGCGTTAATAATCCTATCCCTCAGTAAAATAAAATAATTATTAAATGAAATAAGCCTGTTATCGCTCCGCTTATTTATTACATTGCTCTGTTGATCTGGCCGGATTTTTATTCTTTCGCTACGCTGATAATACAATCTTATAACCCGTACATCCCGGCGAAATAAAATTTGCAGCGCTGATCTGTGGCAACGCATCTTTATCCGGAGAAAGGCTGATGACAGAACGAACTCGCCATCCGCGCTTATTAACATCTGGTCATTGTCCGTCGTTACCTGCGCGCGGCGCAGAGGGAAAGCCCGATTGTGACTGATCACGACTGGGTGTTAATGATTGCCCGGACGCAGTTTGCGCTAACCATGGGCATGCACATTACGCTCGCAGCACTGACGCTGGGGCTGGCCCCTTTTCTGGTGTGGTTTGAAGCGCGCTGGCTGTGGGGGAAACAACAGGTCGCCCGTGATGCACTGCATTTTTGGCTGACGATTTTTTCCCTGACGGTAGCGATTGGGGCGGTCTCTGGTGTAGTGATGGAGTTTCAGTTCGGAACCCACTGGGCGCGCTTCTCTCATCAGGTGGGTGGCGTTATCGGGCCATTGATGTTTTATGAGGTGCTGGTCGCCTTTTTCCTTGAGTCGGCCCTGACCGGCGTGATGCTGTTTGGCTTCAATAAAATCCGGCCAGGCGTGCATTTTGTCGTGACCTGTCTGGTGGCGATCGGGGCGTTGCTGAGTGCGTTCTGGATTCTGGCGGCTAATTCATGGATGCATACGCCGGTCGGCTTCACGCGAGACGAGAAGGGCATTTTTCTGGCCGAAAGCTGGCAGTCGATATTAATGGCCCCCTCCTTTCCGTGGCGTTTCAGCCATATGGTGATGGCGTCGCTGATTGCGGTGGCGGTAATGATGATGGGGGTGGCGGCCTGGCGACTGCGCCATTTCAGGGCGGAGGCTGCTTCGCAACTGATGCTCAACAGCGCGCTGACCTTTCTGTTGTTTGCCGTTCCAGTGCAGATAGTACTGGGCGACCTGCACGGCGAAAACACTCGTGACTATCAGCCCGCTAAACTGGCCGCGATTGAAGGTGGCTGGCACCCCCCTGCGACGGGGGAGGGCGAACCACTGCGACTGTTTGCGCTGCCGGATCAGCAGGCGCAGCGCAACTCTCTGGAGATCAGCCTCCCCAGCCTTGGATCGCTCTATCTGCGGCACAACCTCTCCGGTCATATCAAAAGCCTGAGCGAATTTCCTGCGGATGCGATTCCACCGGTGTTACCGGTCTTTTTCGCTTTTCGCCTGATGGTGGGGCTGGGGCTGATCATATTGCTGACCACGCTGGCCGCTAATCTTCAGCGCTGGCGTGGAAGACTGGCGATGTCAGGGCGCTTGCTGCGCTGGCTGACCTGGCTTTCTCCGGCAGGCTTTATCGCGCTGCTGTCAGGCTGGGTGGTGACTGAAGTCGGGCGTCAGCCGTGGACGGTTTATGGCATGGTGCGAACAGCAGAGAGTGTCTCACCACTGGCCCTGAGTACCACACTGAGCATTTTCCTGGCGGTACTATTGATTTACGGCCTGGTGTTTGCTCTCGGCTTACGCTATCTGCTGCGTCGGATTAAAGGTGAACTACCCTCGGGTGAGCCGGTGGTCATTCAGCTTAAAACGCCCCATTAGGAGTCGCTATGGCCGATTTGTCTGCCATGATCATTTTTCTCTCTTTGCTGCTTTATCTGTTACTGGATGGGACCGATCTGGGTGTGGGTATGCTGTTTTTCTGGTTTCACGATGATCAACAGCGTGAGCTGATGACGCACAGCATTCTGCCGGTCTGGGATGCAAATGAAACCTGGCTGGTGCTGGCCGCAGGCGGTTTACTGGCACTGTTTCCGCCGGTCTACAGTCTGCTGCTCAGTGAGTTGAGCGCGCCACTGTTCACCATGCTACTGGCACTGGTTATGCGGGCGATGGCGCTCGAGTATCGTGCCCAGAGCAGTACCCGGTTACGCCGCTGGCTCGACCCTATCATGGCCAGTTGCTCGGCGCTGGCGACGTTTATTCAGGGCTGGTGTGCTGGCATGATCATCAGCGCTCAGCCTCTGACTGGGCTGCCTGATGGGCTGAGCCTGGTTCCGCTGATGAGTGGAGTTGGATTAATGGCGATCAATTCGCTGCTGGCCTGTTGCTGGATCGGCTGGCGAATCGGCGACAGAGTACAACCCCTGGCGGAAGCGCAAAGCTGGCTATGGTGGCTGCTGGCGCTGATAACCTTTTTGTTCGAACTCTATTTCAACGCCGATATCTGGCATCAGAGCTGGCAGCGACCGCTGGGTAAAGTGGCTGGTGTGGCGATCGTCACGCTATGGATTGTTTTGCCAGTGGCGCTCTGGCGAGCCAGGCCGCTGCTACAGCTTATTGTGGCGCTGATGCTGATCGGGGCCGTGTTTATCGGTTTGCTGTGCGGCCTTTATCCGTGGCTGGTGCCGTACCAGTTTGCCATCAGTGAAAGCGCTTCCTCGCCGGTCACGCAGGGATTCGTGCTGGTGGGCGCGGCGATTGCCATGCCGCTGACGCTGCTCTATCACAGCTGGTCGTTCTGGGTTGAACGGCGCGCTAAATGACCCATGTCCGCTATGTTTTGGGCAGCGAGCCGTTGAGGCTGGCGGCTGACAGGAGATAATCGCAGGGTGAAAAAAAATTACACAGGCAGTCGGGATTACCCGATAAAAGAAGATATGCGCTGGATACGTCGTGAATGGCTGATTCAGCGTATCGGTGAATATGTCCTGATTACGCTGGTAATTTTGGGGGCGTGTGGATTGTTTTCTAAAGGGGTGCTGAGTAACGGTAGCGCCCGCTCGCCGGACGGGACGATCCAGGTGGAGTATGAACGGTTTGGCCGGGTTGAGAGTAATATGGATATGCGCATTCGCTACAACGCACCGGTAACCGATCGCTTTAACGTTACGATTGGCGGTGGCGCCCTGGATAACCTGCAGATCCAGACGCTGCAGCCTCAACCGCTGGAGGCAGTGACGATTGGCAGCGATCTGCGGCTGACCTTTTCGTCGCGTGATACCGGTCCGGATCACGCTATCTGGATCGGACTGCAGCCCCGAAATCCTGGTCGCATTGCTGTCAGCGTCAGCCGTGGCGATCATCCTCCGGCTCGTTTTACCCAATGGATCTATCCCTGACAGGAGTGCTTTATGGAAACGGTATTACGTGCCGCAGCGATCTACCTGGTGCTGATGGTGGTGATCAAAATCGCGGGCAGACGTACCCTGCTGCAGATGACCTCTTTCGATCTGATTCTGCTGTTAATCATCAGCGAAGCAACCCAGCAGGCGCTGCTGGGCGACGATTTTTCGGTGACCGGCGCGGCACTGACCATTATCACGCTGGTAACGATTGATATCGTGCTGGGCAAACTGAAAAGCCGCTTTCCGGTGGTGGAGCAGGTGATTGATGGCGGCCCGGTGATCCTGGTCGAGAATGGTAATCTGCTTATCGAGCGTATGAAGATGACCGGCATCAGCCCTGACGATGTGCTGGAAGCGGCGCGATCCGGGCAGGGGCTGGAGCGATTCGATCAGATTAAATATGCCGTGCTGGAGGTTAACGGCCATATCTCGATTATTCCCCGAGCCGATAAATAGTTCTGGCGGGTGATTGGCTTTAGCCTGGCCTGGCAACCCCCGTGCCGGAAACGCGCAGGTGACGCACGCCTGAGCCATCCCCGTCAGGCCCCGGATGCAGTACACATCCTCATTGCGTCACGCTGCGCTTGTTCTGCCGCTGCCCTTGTAATCCTGTCGATTTAGTTCAGACTTAGTATTCCACTCATGTTTTATCATCAGAGCTGGCCTGACTATCAATCAGCGTTATGCTTTTACAGTCAGGATTAAAGTGAATGAATTTACCCGTTTTACCTTCTACCCGGTTACCGGCTGGCATATTGGACCTCTGAACTCGCATCAGGCACTGGTTCTCAAATTCGGTTACATCGATCCCGAAGCCCCGCATGAAAAGGGCCCGCAGGAGACCCTGTTTCTGGGTCTGACCCTCGAAATGGCGAAAAAGCTGGTCGCCAATCTTTCCGAACATATCGACTGCGCTGAAAAAAAGAGCACCAGGCACTAGTTTCGTAGTGTGGCAGGTTGTGGTGTCGGCTTTCAGTCTATTTTGCTGCGCTGTCGCACGGTGCATACACCTGCAGCGCACGGGCGATCAGCCGGAAATGGGCGGGCGTCTGACCGATAATTTCGCCGTCTGCATTGATGTAGTGAGAACGACGTGTCTCTATCGTCAGTTCCGTGGTGCTGAATGCCCGCACGTTGCGCCAGCGTCCATGCGTGCCGCGCCGCAGAAAGGGCAGCAGCGCAATGAGCTGCCAGCTGTGCTTTAACTCCAGACTGTAGACATCGAGCAACCCATCGTCAGGAGCCGCTCGCTCTTCCACCGTCATACCGCCACCGTAGAAGCGCCCGTTACCTACCGATACCTGAACCGTTTTAATTGGCGTCCGCTGACCCTGATGGACCAGCATGGCGCTGAACGGACGGCTCTGCCGCAGCAGCCGCAAAGCCGCCAGGGCATAACCGCCCACGCCCCAGCGCTTTTTCGATTCCGCCGTGAGGTTGCGCGCCAGTTCCGCCGAAAAGCCGATGCTGGAGACGTTCAGAAACAGGTGCTCATTGACTTCACCCAGATCCACGGCGCGCAGCTGTCCGTCTGCGATTATTTTCACCGCCTGTTCCAGCGTGGCGGGAATGCCCAGCGTCCGGGCAAAATCGTTGGCGGTGCCCAGCGGTAAAATCCCCAGCGGCAGGTTGGTCTGCATCAGTCCCTGCGCGGCCGCGTTAAGCGTGCCGTCGCCACCGCCCACGATCACCGCATCGACGCGACCGGCATACGCGGCGATGAGTTCGCTGTAGCTGCGGGTCTCATCCTTCTCCGGTTGCAGCAGGGTGAATCCGGCCTGAGCCAGCAGCGTCTGCGCCCGGCTGGCTTCAATGCGTCCTTTGCGTGAGCGCTGATTAATCAGTAGCAGGGCGGTTCTCTCGTGGTGAGACATACTTTGCGTCATCCTGATGTCAAAATGGGGGAGCGAGACGGTAAGTACAGCATCGGCCTGACCGGTGAACAACGTTGCTTGCGCTACTTTACGTAAAGTATTGAGTGCCATAGACGGCGATAAAGATCGTCTACACTGCTTAGGGTCAGTTCCACATTGAGGAGTTGCAATGACCGAACACGAATTCAGAAAATTGTTAGCCGATCAGGGTTTTGACGAGCCATTGCTGATCGAACGTGCAGCGTCAGCCGAGCTTGATAATCACGTCCATCCCTTTGAATCGCTGGCCCTGATTCTCAGTGGGGACATCACCATCAGTACCGAACAGGGCGATACCACTTATCATCCCGGTGAGACATTTCACCTGCAGCCGAATGAATTGCATCGCGAGGCATTCGGGGCGCAGGGCGTCAGTTATCTGGCGGGACGTAAATATGAGTGACTGGCATTAGCATGAAAGTTTCTGACGATCTGTTTATCCGGCTGGCACGTTCGCCGTTCCGCCATCGCTTTCGTCTGGGACGCGCTGAGTATGATTATGCGAACAGCAAAGGCGAGCCGGTGTTGCGTCAGCACGCCGCAGAGTTTGTGGCACAGCGGCTGGCACCTGCCCAGCCTGAGAATGATGGCAAGCAGACGCCGATGCGCGGCCATCCGGTGTTTATCGCCCAGCACGCTACCGCGACCTGCTGTCGTGGCTGTCTGAGCAAGTGGCACAACATCGGACAGCATCAGCCGCTGAGCGCTGAGCAGCAGGCGTATGTGGTGACGGTGTTACTGGAGTGGATCACCCGGCAGATGCAGCAGCCTGCGCCACCTGCTCGTGTGACCCGAAGCCAGCCGAAACCGGACGACGATCCGCAGCTGGCACTCTGGTAGTGGACGAAAAATCTACAACCAATCGCTTTTTCTGGTGAAAACTGGCCCTTTTTGATTCCTGGTTTATTCTTAAATCTTTCCTGGCAAGGCTATGCCAGGATTAAAACCTACACGGCAACGATGAATACAGAGGGAATTATGAAGAAATCAATTATTGCACTGTCTGCTATTTTGCTGGCCTCGCCAGTATTTGCTGCTACCACCACAGACAACACCGTAGCGGAAGCCCACAAAGGCGCTGATACTGCGAAAGAAAAACTGCACCAGAGCCAGAATGAAGGCAAAGAGCTGAAGCTGAAGTCTGAGCACGCCGCTGAAGGCAAGAGCCACACCACCGGTAGTAAAATCACCGAAGGTACTCAGAAGGGCTGGCACAAAACCAAAGAAGGCACTGAGAAAGGCTGGGATAAAACCAAGCAGGGTGCTGAAGATCTGAAAAACAAAGCGACCAACTAATTCGCGGCTGTTTTCAGGTTAAAAAAAGAACCCACCTTACGGTGGGTTTTTTTATGGTCCGACGCGGATTACGATTTCTTTTCCACTGCCTCTTTCTCTGAGGCGGCTAACGCAGAGACTTTCCTTTCCGTCTCTGCCGCCGCATCGGCGGAGGCCGCCGTCGCTTCAGCCGCAGCCTCTGCAGCGGTATCGGACTGTTTCTTGCCTTCTTCAATAAACTCTTCGTCGATGGCTTCGATGTTTTCGCGGTTATCGCGTCCGGAGAGCAGATTCCAGCAGGCGATAAACAGGGCGGCAATCACCGGACCGATAACAAAACCGTTGATGCCGTAAATCTCCATGCCGCCCAGCGTGGCGATCAGGATCAGATAGTCAGGCATTTTGGTGTCTTTGCCGACCAGCAGCGGACGCAGGATGTTATCCACCAGTCCGACAATCACCACGAAGAAACCCACCAGGAACAGCCCTTTCCAAAGCGCACCGGTGGCGAAGAAGAAGATTGCCGCAGGCACCCAGATGATGGCGGAACCCACTGCCGGAATAAGGGAAAGGAACGCCATCAGCGCGCCCCACAGCAGGCTGCCGTCGATGCCGGTAAACCAGAAGGCCAGCCCGCCGAGAATACCCTGAACGATACCGACTACCACCGTGCCTTTCACCGTCGCGCGCGCCACGGCAGCAAACTTCACCATCAGGTGATGTTTCACGTAGGTTGAGAGCGGCAGCGCTTCCAGAATCAGATGCACCAGATAGGAACCATCTTTCAGCAGGAAGAACAGCAGATAGAGCATGATGCCAAAGCCGACGGTGAAGCTAAACGTCCCTTTACCGATGATAAAGGCGCTGCCCGCGACATACTGGCCACCTTTGAGGGCAAACGAGGAGAGCTTCTGCTGAATCTGCCCGGCGTTATCCAGATTATTTTCAGCCAGAAAATGCTTCGCCCAGCGTGGCAGATGCTGCAACAGATCGGCGAACACGACCGGAAACTGCGACGAGTTGGTCTGCAATTTGTGATAGACCGCGTTGGTTTCGACCACCAGTGAGGAGGCGATAATGGCCAGCGGCGTAAACACAATCAGACAGATACAGAGCAGGGTAATTAACGCGGCGAGGCCATTGCGATCACCCAGTCGGTTGCGGAGATACGTTTTCAGCGGATGGAAAATCACCGCCAGAATCGCCGCCCATAGAATCGACGAGAAATAGGGCGAAAGCACGTCAAAAAAAGCGACGGTGGCGATAGCCAGAATCAAAATGAAAAACCCGATGTTCAATCCTTTAAAGCGCATGGAAAAACCTCATCTGGAACAAACTCTGATAAACCCGACGCACGAATTTTCTGTGTCTGGCTTCGCTTATGCGATTGCCGCGTCACAGATTATCGGTCAGGCTTTGCTCTTAAAATGCTGCTACTGGCAGCATCATGCTGGCTAACTATCTGAAAGGTCTGGCAGAAGTGATGAACGGGCAATGTGCGTTCGCTGCGTGACTTCCGGTCGGTAGCAGGCTGCCTCTGATTGCAGCGCGCTGAATCCTACATTAGCGTAGCGGTTTCGACCATTATTGATAGGTCAGAGACTCATGTTCCCGGTATATGCTGCCGATAACCCTGTTAACCGGGCAAAAAACAGGCAATAAGAAATGAGTAAACAGAGATTTTTAATCGTGCTGCTGGCGCTGGTGTTAACCGGTTGCGCCACCAAACAGTATCCTCAGGCGGCGGCGGTGACGCCGGAAGAGACAGCGACACTGAACTGCAGCGCATTGAATCAGGAACTCGTCAAAGCGCACAGCGTGCAGAGTGACATTGAGCAAACCGGCCAGTTTGATGCCCTGACCGTGCTGGGCTTTGTCGGGGATTTCGGGCTGGGTAATGGCATTGCGAAATACAATGCCACTCAGAAGGTGGATAAGCGAGTCACTGAGTTGCAGTCGCTGAAAGCGGCAAAATGCAGCCAGCGACTGTCGTAGCGGGCTGCGTCGGATCAGCCCAGAGTTCCTGCGCTGACATGCTGTAGCCGGACATTTTCTGCGGCGCGTTTACCGGCCAGGAAGGCGTGATCCGAGTTGTAATATTCCCACTCGCTGTAGCGACCCGACAGATGAATGTCCTGGGTCAGCAGCCACTGGCGGATCAGCGCCACATTATCGCTGCGCGCATGGTCATAGACCACATAGGCATAAGGCATATCGACCTCCGAGGCGCAGAGCAGCGGATCGTCCTCAGTAATCATGCCGACCCGGATGCAATCCTGACGGCAGCGCTCAATCAGCGCATCGCCCTCCAGCGGCAGCGGATTGGCCGCGTTGTAGGTGATTTCACAGGTTAAGCCGAAACCGCCCGGCGGGTTGCAGTGCGGACTGGCATTGCCCTGCACAAAGATGCGGTGAAACAGCGTATCGCCAGGATAGTAAATCCAGTGCTTTTCGGTCAGGTCAGCCCGGCCAATCCCCAGATTCACGCAGCGCACAGAAACAAACTGCAGCTGTTTCGCCGCCTGTTGCACACTCTCCGGCACCTCATCGCCCATCAGTTTAATCAGCTCCGGCAACGGCATGGTGCTAATCAACTGCTCATAACGGTAGTGGCGACCATCCGCCAGCAGCGCGACATGCGCCTGCGAATAGATGCGGGTCAGCGTCGTATCCGTTTCCAGCGTACATTTCAGATGCGGCAAGAAGCCGGACATCAGTGCCTGGAAACCGCCGCGCAGCGGATAGCCAAATCGGGCGTTAGGGCCGACCGGTTTCGCTAGTGGTTGTAGTGCGCCATCGATGATCTGCGACAGATCGGGCAGTGGGACGCGTCCGCCCAGCCACGAGGTTTCCATGTCGGTCAGCGGCACCTTCCACAGCTTCTGGTTGTAGGGCAGGGCAAAGTGACGTGCGATGCCTTTACCCCAGGTTCGCATAATGAAGTGCTGGAAATCCTCTTCGCCTTCCACAATGCCGCTGCTGCTGCCCTCATCAGGAATCGCGCCATCCGCACAGCAATCCCGCCGCGCCCGCGCGCGATCCAGCGGCACGGCAGCTGTCGCCGTTGCGCCATAACGCGCCTCGATAGCTCCCAGCACGCACTCTTTCACCACCTCGATCGGCAAGCCGTGCAGCGCAGACTGGAAAGGATAGCGGGTATACACGCCGTCACTGTAGACCCAGGCTTCACGCGCCTGCCAGTGCAGATTGTCGCCCAGCAGCATCTCATAGAGCTGCAACACATACGGGTCCTGCGAGAACATAATGTGACCGGCATAATCGAAGGTGAATCCCTGATCGTCAATCGAGCGGCACCAGCCGCCTGGGGTGCTATTTTTCTCCAGCAGCACGGCACCTTCGCCATAGTGATAACCGGCGCTCAGCCCGGTGGGTCCGGCTCCGATAATCAGGCAGGGCACCGCATCGCTCTCCAGCATGGCCGGCGCTAACGGTGTGACGTTAGCCTGGGCGCGGGTCTGGCTGGCTGACTTCAGAGCAGGCTGACGCTGCGTCAGCGCCTGCTGGATCAATCCATGAATCTGCTCTGCGGTGCGATCCCACGAGGTGGCATCCACTTTGGCCTGCATCCGTCCCGCCAGCACCAGCCGTTCTGCGGTATCTATCGCCATCGCCTGTTCACAGGCGGTAATAAACGCCGCGTGCGTCTCTGCTACCGCCACTTCCTCTGCGTAGTGGCGCGCCACATCGACAATCGCGGTACTGACAACCGGCAACTGCGCCGCCATATATTCCAGCACCTTGGTTGGCGAGATATAGCGGGTAGAGGCATTAATCGCAAACGGCATCAGACAGACATCCCAGCCTGCCAGGAACTGCGGTAGCGCCTGGTAGGGCTGCTGGCCGAGCCAGTGAATATTGTCGCGCTGTGGCAGGCTGGCGGGATCAATTTTAACCACCGGCCCGACCATAATAATTTGCCATTCGGGATGACTATCTGCCAGTGCCGCAATCAGCGGCAGGTCGATGCGTTCATCCAGCACGCCGTAATAACCCAGGCGCAGCGGCGGAATCGTATCCTGCAGCGGATGATGGTTAGTGCGATCGCGCGCCTGTTCAAAATGAATGGCATCGACGCTGCTGGGGAAGCAGTAGACCTGAGGGTGTTTATCACGCTTCGCTTCATAGAGGCTGGAGCCGCCGGTAAAGACCAGATCGGCGCGGGTCATCAACGCGGATTCACGCTGCTGAAGCTGACGTGGCGCATTCTGGAAGGCGGAAAGCTCATCCATGCAGTCGTAAATCACCAGTGATGGATCAAAGGGCGTCAGCAAGGGCAGCGCCATCGGCGTATAGAACCAGATCAGCGGCGGTTCATCTTCTTCCAGCAGTGGCGTCAGTAGCAGCAGCAGCGGGGCGATCTGGCTGTCGTGAAAACCTGGCGCGTCGCTGTCGGTGTGCGGCTGGATCACCGTGATGTTAGCGGCAGGTGAACTCTGATGCAGACCCGGTGGTCCCGCCTGCCAGACCGGCTCCTCGACAAACAGCACGCGATAGTGCTGAGCCAGACGTGTCAGTAGCTGCTGCGGGCGCTGAAAAACAAAACCCCAGCGTAAGTGGCTGAAAACGATGAGTACAGGTGGTTTCATGGTGTGCTCCTGGCTGGGATGTAATGGGGACTGGATGTGCTGCAAAAAGCGCTGTGCCTGGCGTAATGCGTCGGCATAAAGCTGCTGTAACTGGCGGGCGTAAGGATCGGGACCCTGCAGATCGAGATCCCACAAACCGCTGCGGGTCCAGAAGGTGGTCTCCTCCCATAAGGGACGATCGAGAATCGGATAGAGGCAAATGCCGAGCAGTTCAGTGCCTGCCAGCTGCGCCTGCGCCACCTGTGCGGCGATTTCACTGATCCAGGCTCCGCGTCCGCTGCCGACATGACTGGTTTCCGCCAGCAGCAGTGGCCGCTGATAACGCTGCCAGACCTGCTGCAGCATCTGATGCAGCGGCAGGCGGCGGCTGTCGCCCAGATGCCAGTAAAGCCGCTGGTTCGTTCCCTGTTCCCACTGATTATCGTGGTAGTAATTCACGCCGATCAGATCGAGATAGCGTGGGGCGCCACCCAGTTCCGGGTTGCGCCTGCCGCTGAGCATGTCCCACGCCTGATACTGTGTGTCACACATCTCACATGCCAGCACATCGCTGGCCGGATCCGCGGGATCGGGCACGATATGAATCAGCGGATCGCAGTGCAGCAGACGGGCGCGGGGATCGGCCAGCCAGATCGCATCACAGGCTGCCAGGGTGGCGCGCACCAGCTGCTGCTTGGCGGCATCTGCCCGATCCGGCTCCGGGATCGCCTCACAGGCGAACAGCCCGACCGAAATGCCCCAACTGACAAAGGAGATCTCATTCATCGGGGCGTAGACCGGCGGCTGCTGATACCAGGGCGCCAGGAAGCGGGCCAGTGCGCCACAGAAGGTGGCGAAACGGCTGACAAAGTCGCGATCAAACAGGCTGACGCCCGCAGGCCAGCCGTAGTGGCAAATGGTCCAGCTTAGCTGGATCCCCTGCTGCTCTGCGGCCTGCATCCGGGCGGCGATCGTCGAGAAGTCATAGCTGCCATCATGCTCACATAAGCGCCAGCCGACGCTTTCGCGCACCGTGCGAATGCAAAAGGGGGCCAGGGCGGCATAATCCTCTGCTGCACGCGCCTGATGCTGGTTGAGATCGTTCATCGACAGCGCTAGCCCGTCAGGATTGATATGATCGGCACCTTCGTAGCCGGCCTGCCAGAAACTGTTGAAAGGCGTCATGGTATCTCCCGAAAAAAGCAACATGCTTCCCGCTGACGAGCCGTCGCGAAACGGGCCAGGGGGTGACAGGTATGCATTGCAGACTGGTCGATCTGACCACTCTGAACAGAAGGGCGCTCCATGCCATGAGCCACAGACACTGAGGTGCAGGCATCAGGTCCTGTGGCGTAGCAGATGAGTGAGATAGCAGGACTACACGGGCGGCGCTATCGGCAGGAAAGTGCTGGCTTCTCTTGATGTTAACGGATTTTTTGGAAGCCTTAGTGGAAAGTATAGGATCGAAGGTGTGGTTCGCAAATTATTGAAGTGAAAAGAAAAAACGCAGCGGTAAAAACAAGGCAGTCTTAAACAGGAACTTTTTGCATCCAGTTTCAGGCTTGGCTCGATAAGCGCAGCGTGAACAGAATCAGCACTACTTTCAGCTTTGTGAACCTTTTCCTCAACATGCAGAGCGGTCAGACTCGACTGCTGTCACGTTACTGCTTCGCTTGCCTTTTGGCGGGCTGGCGACAAGATTTACTTATCACTGGCCTGAATCTGCGGGCCATCATTGGGCGGCTGCGACGATGCATGCCCCTTCAAAACAGGATGTTTAGCAGACTATGTTCTCATTCGACTGGCACCGTTTCTTACTCAACGATCAACCGGCCACCTTTTTATTTGAAGTGGTGGCGCGCGTTCTGATCGCCTATCTGGTGGTTTTTACCTTTCTGAAAGTCTCCGGACGGCGCGGCGTGCGTCAGCTGTCGCTGTTCGAGCTGGTGGTCATTCTGACGCTGGGTTCCGCATCCGGTGACGTCACGTTTTACGATGATGTGCCGGTGCTGCCGGTCATTATGGTGTTTGTGGTCCTGCTGGCGCTCTATCGCCTGACCACCTGGCTGACGGCGCACAGCTCGCGCTTTTCCCGGCTTATTCAGGGCGACGTCATTACCCTGATTAAAGACGGATTGTATGTGCTGGAGAGTCTGGATCGGCTGAATATTTCCGAAGATGAGTTCTTTATGGAGTTGCGCCAGAGCGGCGTGGAGCATCTGGGGCAGATCCGGCTGGCGCTGGTGGAGGTGGATGGTCAGCTCAGCCTCTATTTCTACGATGACGATGAGATGCGCCCTGGATTAAGCATATTGCCGCCGGAGCATCGGCAGGATTACAGCACTGTGCCGGTCAGCGGACTTTATGCCTGCACCCATTGCGGCCAGACGCAGAGGATTGAGGCGGAGCAGCAGGCCGTCTGCCCGCGCTGTCAGCGGCAACGCTGGTCTGCGGCACTAAGCCGGCTTCGGCTGCATTAACCGCCTCAGCGTTCAGGGCTTGTCGCGCCTGTATCGGCCCGATTAACGCCGGCGAAGCAGGCGCTGAGCGGGCGCTTTTGCTGTCCTTCGTCGGTGAAATTATCCACGCTCAGCCAGGCGCTCAGGGCGTGCTGAACCACTGGCCATTCACTATCAATCATCGACAGCCAGTCGGTATCGCGGTTGCGCTGTTTTCGCGTCATCACCTGACGAAAACGGCCCTCAAAGCGGAACCCCAGCCGTTCTGCTGCGCGTCTTGACGCGACATTGGTTGAATCACAGCGCCACGCCACCCGCCGATAGCCGAGCGAGAAGGCCTGTTGCAGCAGCAGAAAAATGGCCTCACTGCCGATCACACTGCGTTGCATCCGTGGCGACCAGGTGACGTGCCCGATTTCAAGGGTGCCATGTTCGGTCTCAATACTGGCGAAGCAGACTACACCGCAGGGCTGCTGATTCGGCGTGCAGACCGTGAAGGGCACCAGGGCCGCGTCTGCCACTTTATCCGCAATCCAGCGCTGCATCTGCGGCAGTGAGGCGGGCCGCTCTGCGCTCAGCCACGTCCAGTCACGATCATCCGGGGCCAGCATAAAGGCCTGTAACAGCGGTTCCGCATGATCCACGCTTAGCGGCAGGAGAAGGCAGTGCTGGCCGGATAGGGGAGCGCGGGGCGGTCTGGCGACAGGTTGCCAGTCGGGCAGAGCTTCACCGACCGGCTGATCAAACTGATTAATGTTCACTGGCATCCTCCTGAAGGGAAACGGGCGGTAAAGGGGGAAACGTTCGATCTGTTCTGAATGACTATCCTGAACCGCAGTTAAACTCATCGCAGCTTATTCCCGCTACCCACATAACTTTGCCTGTTACTGACAGAAAATGAAAACCCTTCGGGCAGCATAGCGACACTGTTACCAAAGAGGTGTGCGTATGAAGGTGAGACTGGCCAGTGCATTACTGTTCTTGCTGTTATCGTTTGGCGCGTTTTCACAACAAGTGATCAGTGAAAGTCATCCCCATTCACGCAGTGCGCGATTGCTGGAGCAGGGGAGCAAGGTGGATACGGCGGATTCGCCGGATGAGCATTTGCTGGAGAGGCGGGAGTGGCGAAGCAGTCTGGAACATAAGCCGTTTTAAGATGAACTCCCCGGCAGAGTGCTCTGCCGGGGATCCGGTTTTAAGGTTCAGGCGATCAGATTGTGGCCTGGGTCGCGGCCATGCCTGGCACCAGAATCACCTTGCGGCACTCCTCTTCGCGTTTGGCGAAAATATCGTAGCCGCGGGCGGCATCTTCCAGCGGCAGATGGTGGGTTACAATTTCTTCCGGCGTCAGATGGCCCTGCTCAATCAGTTTCAGCAGGTCAGGCAGATAAGCATGCACGTGAGTCTGTCCCATCTTGAAGGTCAGGCCTTTGTCAAAGGCGTCACCAAACAGGAAGCCGTGAATGAATCCGGCGTAGACGCCCGGCACGCTGACAATACCGCCACGCCTTACAGCGGCAATACACTGACGCAACGCTTTGCCGCTGCTGCCTTCCAGCTTAAGATTGGTGAGCACGGTTTCAGTCATGCTGCCTTTCGCCTCGAACCCGACTGCATCAATCACCGCATCCACACCGCGATTGCCGGTGCTGTGTTCAATAATCCAGCCCGCTGGGTCATCAATTTCATCGAAGTTAATCGGGATGACGCCGTAGCGCTCGCGGGCAAAGTTTAAGCGGTAGTTGTTATGGTCGATCATGTAAATCTGTTCGGCACCCTGCTGTCGGGCGCAGGCAGCACTGAGCAGGCCAACCGGGCCTGCACCGAAAATCGCCAGGCTGGAGCCGGGTTTAACCTCGGCGTTTTTGACCGCCTGCCAGGCGGTGGGCAGAATGTCTGACAGGAACAGCACTTTCTCATCTGACAGCACCGACGGCACTTTAAACGGGCCGGTATTGGCTTTCGGCACCCGGACATATTCTGCCTGGCCGCCGGGCACGCCGCCATAGAGTTTGCTGAAACCAAACAGCGCCGCAGGCGGCGTGATGTTCTTACGGTTCAGGATAGCTCCCCGTCCGCTGTTAGTATTTTCACAGGCAGCATACTGGCTCATCAGGCAGAAAAAGCAGTCGCCACAGGCGATAACAAAGGGGATTACAACCCGATCGCCTTTGGCCACGGCGGTCACTGCGCTGCCTGCCTCAACCACTTCGCCCATAAACTCATGACCAAAGATATCACCGTGCCCGGTACCGGGGATTTTGCCGCGATAAAGGTGCAGGTCGGAACCGCAGATGGCGGTGGCGGTCACGCGCAGAATAATGTCATCTGCGGCCTCCAGACCCGGATCGGGCACGTTATCCACGCTGACTTTATGGGGGCCGTGATAGGTTAATGCTTTCATCAGTTTATCTCCTGCTGACAAGGGAACGGCGGCCAGGCCAGAGAACCTGACCACCCGCGGGAAAGACTCAGGAAACCTGAAATCGCAACCTGCCTGAAGTGTAGTAACCCTTAGAGGAGTAAGCAGAGCGGCGCAACTGACTTGCCTTTTCAGCTGGACTGGCAGGGCGGATGCACCTGCGTTGTGGCGGCCGTCACGGCGGGGGAATCGGACTGCCAGAGCGTCAGATCGGCAAACGCACGACGATAAGCCGTGTCGATTTGTGCCGGAACCTGTTCGATGTAGTGAAAAGCATGTTCACGCGTTTCACCGGTCAGGGTCTGCAGATAGTGACGTGCTTCATCCAGCGTCGGGATCCGGCCTTCGACACCCGCCATAAGGGCAGGCAGACCGGTCCAGATTAATCCTTCAATGCCTTTCGCCTGTGCCCATTCCGCCAGCGGTCCCACCGACGTTTCTGTCACCGTCATCATACCGATGCCATCGGAGCGGCTGTCCGGAATCGCCTCACGGAGGCGTAATGCGTGGCAGGCGCTCTCAAGTGAAGCCGTGTTCAGCCAGGCCCAGAACACTGGCACCGGGCGGGCATTAAGGCATATTGCGGTCGACAGCTCGCCGCCATCAGCGATGCGCACAAACTCAATCGGTACCGCAGGACCATCATGATGCCACTGACTGGCCACCGGCAGTGCGTCGGTTTTCCAGATCAACGATCCCCATCCAAGGCAGGCAATTTTCATTTTTTCTCCTTTGCGGCTGCGCGATCGCGACAGCGTCCATTTAAGCGTAGTCCGTTGCGCTGAATCGCTACAGGGATCACCTTTTCAGGGGCAGTAAAACCGCCACAAAGATGGCATGATCGTTGCGCAGTCACGTTGCACAACCTGACGGTTTTTTAGCCTTTCCATGCGTGTTTGTCTGCACGGCTTGAATTTTTATCGTCAGGTAGTGTAAAAAGTGGCGCACGCAATCGATTACCTATGCACGGGCGGATCAGCATCACGCTTTACTGATCCGGTTGCAGCTAAGGAGAGCGGGGCAGACCTTGACCTGCCTGACGGCTCAGGATAATGGCGGCTTTTAACACGGAAAATCTGATGAAAACCACGCAAACTGGCACGCTGGGCGCGCTTGAGAGTGACGTCGATACGGGATGGCGCAAAACCGACACCATGTGGATGCTGGGTTTATACGGTACGGCGATTGGCGCCGGTGTGCTGTTCCTGCCCATTAATGCGGGCGTCGGCGGACTGATCCCGTTGATCATCATGGCGGTGCTGGCTTTTCCGCTGACCTTCTTTGCGCACCGCGCGCTGACCCGATTTGTGCTTTCCGGTAAAAATCCGGCCGGTGATATCACCGAGGTGGTCGAGGAGCATTTTGGCGTCGGTGCGGGCAAGCTGATTACGCTGCTCTACTTCTTCGCTATCTACCCGATTCTTCTGATGTACAGTGTGGCGATTACCAACACGGTTGAGAGCCTGATGGTACATCAGCTTGGCCTGGTACCGCCACCGCGTGTGCTGCTCTCGCTGCTGCTGATTGTCGGACTGATGACCATAGTGCGCTTCGGCGAGAAGATGATCGTTAAAGCGATGAGCGTGCTGGTTTACCCGTTTGTAGCAGTGCTGATGCTGATGGCCTGCTACCTGATCCCGCACTGGCACGGTGCGGTACTTTCGACCCTGAATGTTCAGCCAGCGGGAAGCAGCCTGTGGATGACGCTGTGGCTGGCGATTCCGGTGATGGTTTTCTCGTTTAATCACTCGCCGATCATCTCCTCCTTTGCGCTGGCGAAGCGCGAAGAGTATGGCGATGCTGCCGAGAAAAAGTGTTCGCGCATTCTGGCCTGTTCGCACCTGATGATGGTGGTGACGGTAATGTTTTTTGTGTTCAGCTGCGTGCTGAGCCTGTCGCCTGAGGATTTACTCGCCGCCAAGGCGCAGAACATCACCATCCTCTCCTATCTGGCTAACCATTTTCAGGTGCCGATGATTGCCTGGATGGGGCCGCTGATAGCGATTGTGGCGATCACAAAATCGTTCCTCGGGCACTATCTGGGCGCGCGTGAAGGGTTCAACGGTATGGTCAATAAGGCGCTGCGCAGTCGCGGTAAAACCATCGCGCCCGCCAGACTGAATCGCCTGACGGCACTCTTTATGCTGCTGACCACCTGGCTGGTGGCGACGCTGGACCCGAACATTCTTGGCATGATTGAGACGCTGGGCGGACCGATCATTGCCATGATCCTGTTCCTCATGCCGATGTATGCCATCCAGAAGGTGCCCGCGATGCGGAAGTACAGCGGTCACATCAGCAACCTGTTTGTGGTGCTGATTGGGCTGATTGCTATCTCTGCGATCTTCTATTCGCTGGTGAAGTAACGCTAAGCCAGCAGGCGCATCTCAGTATCGTTGCGATGCGCCTGCCATTCTGGCTGCAACCCGCCATTTACCCTGTGACCCTTCCGCGACATCACCCCGTAATTTCACCCTGCAGTTGCCTTGTGAACTCTCTCTGTCAGTAGCATCTGGTCAGCAATATTTACATTTGTTACTTTTTCGCATGGTAGAGTAAACGCGAATAATTATTATTCCTTTAAAGGACAGGAGAAAAATGAAAATCGGGATAGCTGCAGCCACCACACTTTTACTGTCAACCGCCTGTGCGGCCACCACCTATCCGGTCACGGTGACCGATATGGATGGTCAGAAAATTACACTGCAGAAAGAGCCGCAGCATGTGATTTTGCAGGATGGGCGCGATGTAATGGCGCTGGCATTGCTGGATCGTCAGAATCCGTTTCAGCGGGTCGTCGCCTGGAACAACCTGCCGAAAAAGCAGGATACCCAGACCTGGGACCTGCTGAAGCAGCGCTGGCCCCAGGCGGCTTCAATTGTGGATATGGGCTTTAACGATCAGGGGCAGGTCAATCTTGAGAGCGTGCTGGCGAAGCAGCCCGATCTGATGATTGCGCAGCTGCGTGCCAAACCGGCCCTGACGCAGTCTGGCGTGCTGGCTACCCTGAAGAACCTGCATATCCCGGTGCTGTTCCTGGATGATGAACTCCATCCGAAAGAGAATACCCTGAAGAGCGTTAAAGTGCTGGGCACGGCTCTGAACCGCGAAGCCGAAGCGAAAGACTACGCCGATTTTTACCAGCAGCGCTGGGAGATGCTTCAGCAGAAGATTGCGCAGGTGCAGCACAAGCCGACGGTGTTTATCGAGCCGATTGCCGGTAACAGCGACAACTGCTGCTTTACCCACGGTCATAACGGCTGGGGTGCGCTGGTAGAAGCGGTTGGTGGAAAAAATATCGGCTCCGCGTTGCTGCCCGGCAGTTCAGGCTTTGTATCGCTTGAGAAAATTATCGCCATGAAGCCAGACGTCTACATCATGACCGGCTCTAAACGTCCGAACAGCAACGTGCTGCCGTTTGGTTACGGTGCCAGTCAGACCGACGTGACCGCCACTTTTAACCGCCTGCAGAGCCGCACCGGTCTGGAGCAGATCGAACCGGTGAAACAGAAACGGGTGTATGGCGTTTACCACCATTTCTACAATCACCCTTACAATATTATCGGCATGGAAATCCTGGCAAAAGATCTCTATCCGGACGTGTTCCGCGATCTGGATCCGACGGCTGATTACCATCACATCGTGACGCACTTTACCGGACTGCCGGACGCGCCGGTGATCCTCAGCACGCCGTAATCAGTCTTAATCGGTCAGCCTGGTGCGTCATTCTCAGGCTGGCCGTTAAATCTGGATTTCGTCAGGAAATCTGTCCGGACATGACCTGTGTTAAGAAAGCGCTAAGTAAGCGTAATAGTGTGTAAGTAACGGGATTTTAAGACTTTTACACATGTTTCCCGCCACGATTATTGCCATGATGCCGAT
>NZ_JBXUHX010000028.1:0-51502 GCF_058148845.1 Pantoea sp. RCC30.1
GGCCTTTATCCACCATGCGCGCCAGGTCCGGCGTTATGGCGCGGCGATGGTGGTCATGGCATTTGACGAAGTGGGCCAGGCGGATACCCGCGCCCGTAAAATTGAGATCTGCCGGCGTGCCTACCAGATCCTCACCGAACAGGTCGGTTTCCCACCGGAAGATATTATCTTCGATCCCAACATCTTTGCGGTCGCCACCGGTATTGACGAACACAACAACTACGCCATGGATTTCATCGGTGCCTGTGAAGACATTAAGCGTGAACTGCCGCATGCGATGATCTCTGGCGGCGTCTCCAATGTGTCGTTTTCATTCCGTGGCAACGATCCGGTTCGTGAAGCGATACATGCCGTTTTTCTTTATTACGCCATCCGAAAAGGCATGGATATGGGCATCGTCAACGCAGGCCAGCTGGCCATCTATGACGATTTGCCAGCAGAATTGCGCGACGCAGTAGAGGATGTGATTCTTAACCGCCGGGATGATGGCACCGAGCGGCTGCTGGCGCTGGCGGAAAAATACCGTGGCGGCAAAAGCGATGGTGCGCAGGAAAAACAGCTCGCGGAGTGGCGCAGCTGGGACGTGGTGAAGCGGCTGGAGTATTCGCTGGTCAAAGGGATCACGGAGTTTATCGAGCAGGATACCGAAGAGGCGCGCCAGCAGGTGCCACGTCCGATAGAAGTGATTGAAGGCCCGCTGATGTCTGGCATGAACGTCGTCGGGGATTTGTTTGGCGAAGGCAAAATGTTCCTGCCGCAGGTGGTGAAATCGGCGCGCGTGATGAAGCAGGCGGTGGCTTATCTGGAGCCCTTTATCGAAGCCAGCAAAGAGGCGGGGCGCAGCAACGGTAAAATCGTGCTGGCCACCGTTAAAGGCGACGTGCATGACATCGGCAAAAACATTGTCGGCGTGGTGTTGCAGTGTAATAACTACGAAATTATCGACCTTGGCGTGATGGTGCCGGGCGAAAAAATCCTTAAAACGGCGCGCGAAGTGAATGCGGACATCATCGGCCTGTCAGGCCTGATTACGCCGTCGCTGGATGAGATGGTCAATATGGCGAAAGAGATGGAGCGGCAGGGCTTTACCTTACCGCTACTGATTGGCGGCGCGACCACTTCGAAGGCGCATACCGCCGTCAAAATTGAGCAGCACTACAGCGGTCCGACGGTCTACGTGCAGAATGCCTCTCGCACTGTTGGCGTAGTGTCGTCGTTGCTCTCCACCACGTTAAAAGACGATTTCGTCGCCCGAACGCGCAAAGAGTACGAAACCGTGCGCATCCAGCATGCACGTAAAAAGCCGCGCACGCCGCCGGTCTCGCTACAGGTGGCGCGCGATAACGCCACCTCACTTGACTGGGAGAGTTACACGCCGCCGGTGCCGCATCGCCCTGGTGTCAGTCAGGTGGAAGCCAGCATTGCCACGCTGCGCCATTATATCGACTGGACGCCATTCTTTATGACCTGGTCGCTGGCGGGTAAATATCCTCGCATCCTGGAGGATGAAGTGGTCGGTGAAGAGGCGCAGCGTCTGTTTGCCGATGCCAATGCTATGCTCGACAGATTAAGTGAGGAGTCACTGCTGAAGCCGCGTGGTGTGGTCGGTATTTTCCCGGCTAACCGGGTCGGCGATGATATTCATATCTACAGTGATGAGCGGCGCGATGATGTGTTGTGTGTGAGTCATCACTTACGTCAGCAGACAGAGAAAACGGACTTCGCCAACTACTGTCTGGCGGATTTTGTCGCCCCAAAAACCGCCGGAAAAGCGGATTATCTCGGCGCGTTCGCAGTGACAGGCGGACTGGAGGAGGATGCGCTGGCGGAGGCCTACGATCGTCAGCACGATGACTACAACAAGATCATGGTGAAAGCGCTGGCTGACCGTCTTGCGGAAGCCTTTGCTGAATATCTGCACGAGCGGGTGCGTAAGGTGATCTGGGGCTTTGCGCCCAACGAAAATCTGAGCAATGAAGAGCTGATTCGCGAAAATTATCAGGGGATTCGTCCGGCGCCCGGCTACCCGGCCTGCCCGGAGCATACCGAAAAAGCCGCTATCTGGCGTCTGCTGGCAGTGGAAGAGCAGACCGGCATGAAACTCACCGAATCCTATGCGATGTGGCCGGGTGCGGCGGTGTCTGGCTGGTACTTTAGTCATCCTGACAGCCGCTATTTTGCCGTGGCGCAGATTCAGCGTGACCAGGTGGAGGATTATGCGGCACGCAAAGGAATGTCAGTTACAGAGGTGGAACGCTGGCTGGCGCCGAATCTCGGCTACGATGCGGACTAAATAAAAAAGCGGCCAGAGGGCCGCCTGAAGGGAGGGAATCAACTCCAGCGCTGTCAGCTGTGATATCGAGCCAGTGCAGTAAACACGGCCAGATTCATCCTGAGACAGCTTTCTCTTATCAGCATGAAGCGGCCCGGAGGCCGCCTCTGCTTAGTTGAAGCGAGCGTCGCGATCCGACGTCAGATCATACAGCTGGTACTTACGACCCAGCATCTGACCGCCATCACGCGTCAGCGGCACCCAGTTCACCTGCGCGCGACCGCGTGTTGGCGTCACGGTGAACAGATCCATCGGGATAGAGATATAGAAGCCTTTGGTGAAGTCGCCTTCGCCATACTCTTCAGACGAAACGTTGGTTTTGGTGGCATAAACACCGACCATTACGCCGCTGTCGAAGCGCTTCGACACATCGACCGTCACGCCTTTATCTTTCGCCAGATACTGTCCTACGCTGGTTTTTACCAGCACATCCTGCATAAACCACGGACGCCAGTAACCCGTCAGGTTGCCGGTGGTCGCTTTATAGCGGTTAAACTGCATCATGTTGTCCCAGTCACGCTGACGGACATAGTTGGCATCAACGCCCACCGCCCAGTTAGCATCGACCGGGCGATAGAGCAGCTCGCCACCCACACCGCCGTACATCGTCTCCAGATAACCGCCGTAGACCTGACCATAGAAGCCGTTACCGAGCTGGCCCATGTAGTTCGCCTGCAGATCGTTGACGTAGACGTTATTCTCAACGTAGTCGCGGATATGGGTACGTACACGCGGCAGCGAAGAGTCCGCCGGTGCGCCGTTGTAGTTGAACTTGTCGTAGTTGTTGGCGAGGTTACCAAACAGACTACCGCCCACCAGTAGGTGATCCGTCAGCCAGTAATCAGCGCTGGCCATCACGCCGACCTGATACATATAAAAGCTTTCGGGGCCGCCCACCGACTGATTCAGCACTGGCGACAGACTGTAGTTCAGGCGATCTTTACGGATAAACATCCCCTGCTCAGTGGTACCCGGATCGACCGGTTCGTTGCGGGTCTGTTGCAGCGGCTGCTCATGGCCCAGTGGATAGCCTTCCAGATCGTTACGCAGGCTGGCGACTTTCGTCTCAGTGGTTACCTGCGGCATGTTAAAGCGCGACTCGGTGACATTGATCGTGTCGATGCCGTCAGGCAGGTGGTTCATGATGATGCGGTTAGCGCGATCCACTCCTTCACGGGTATCGCGATACTTCGTCTGCTCACCTGACACATACAGCGTATGACCCTGAGTCTGAATACGCGGACCATCGAGACCGGCATTGTATTTTAGATCGGTCAGCTGAGTGCCCACCACCGTCGGCTCCAGCAACTTAGGTTGCGGCTGCGGATTATAGGAAGGCTTCTCGCTGTCGATGTGCGCCTGACGCAGATCGTTGAAGTTGGTGCGAATGGTAACACCAAACATAAAGGTGTTACCGCGTTCGTAGCTGGCATTGATGTCAGCCCAGTCGGTCACGCGATAGATTGCCCCGACGTTGAGCTTGCTGCGCTGATCAAGGCGGCCAGCAAAGTCATTCTGGTAGTCGTTGCCTTCATATTCCATCTTGAGACGCAGCGGCTGCCAGGGCGTCTGATACTCCACGCCGCCAAACAGCGCCGTCGGACCGTGGAACATCTGCGAACCATTGATTGAACCCGCTTCGCCCACCTTCGGACGCTGGCAATAGCTGTCGCTATATGAGCAGAAGGGGTTCTTCAGTGTGCCGCTGTTGCCGAGATAGCCCCAGCCGATGCCCAGAGTGAAGTCGAACGGCCCCCAGGCTTTGGTCCCTACCAGATATTCGCTGTCGAACAGGCCAGTACCGCCGAGGTCGCGGGTTCCTACCGCCACTTCCGGCAGCCAGAAGCCTTCCTGCCACAGACGCAGTTTCAGGTCGAAGGCTTTATCTTTATAGCTCTGCGTGCCGCTGAATTCTGACACCGCACTGTACTGACGGGTTCGCACGTCGGTATAACGCACGGTGGTCTCCAGCCAGGGAAAGAGCTGCAGTGACGCGGAGTAGTAGCGGTACTGATCGTTGTCGCGCGCGTTGAGGCTGAATTCGCCCTCTCTGGCCATGCGCGCCGTCGGCACCTGCATCAGGCCCACGCCACCGAAATCGGATTGTGAAGGCCCCACCGGCGCAGGGAAAGTGTCAGCCTGCGCCTGACAGGCTGCCGCCACAGAAACAGCCAACAGGCTGAAGAGATAACGTTTTTTCATCAGTCTGGTATCCGGTGAGTCAGTACGGAAAGAATGCGATCATTCAGGTCTTCATCGCTGCCTGGCAGGCTCCATGACGAAAAGCCGAGCCAGATAACGCTGCCGGGTTCTACTTCCGCGTGGCGATGATTCCAGTAGGCAACCGGCACCTGCTGTGTGGCACCCGAAGGGGCAATCACCGTGACAAAATTGCGTTCAGCCCCGGAAAGTGCGTCATGACCATCCAGATAGTCGCGTACTGATTTACCCGGCTGCCAGCTCACCTTACCTGCACCACTCAGTGCGCCGAGCAGCAGCACCGAGTCGGAGGGTGCCTGCAGATAGAGGTCATAGCTGCCTTCCAGCCGACGGTTATCCGCCGGATGCAGACGGATCCAGTCCGGGTCAAGCGAAGTAAACTGGCGACCTGTCACTTTGATGGCGCTCAGCTGGCGGATCACCTCATCAATGGCTGCCGCCCGATCGCCGCTGCTGTCGGCACGCCAGGCGCGTAATGCGCCCAGCGTCTGTTGGTAGTGCTGCTCTGCGACTGCGGTGGCACTGCGCTCGGCAATAAAGGTACTGCGCCAGTCCGTATTGACCTGCAGCGGAGGCAGGGTCACCAGCTGGGACAGATCCGCGACCTGGCTCAGCTCAGCCTGACCGCTGTTGTGCGGTGCATGGACAATAACCTGCGCAGCTGCCTGCGCCCCTGCGGCGCTGAACAGGCTCAGCCCGGCCAGCAAAATAGTGATTTTTTTCATGATTTCGCCGGCTTCAGAATAGTGATATCGACAGGGAAGGCATCGGCCGCCAGCATCTGATGGGCCTGCACCACATCACCGCTGCTGTTATCGATCCAGAAGGTGTTTTCCCACTCGCGGTTACTGCTGTCGATGCTCACCTGCTCATGCCAGACCCGGCACGGGATATGGTTGCCCGCCACGGTCAGCACTTCGTCGGTGCCACGCTGGAAGGTTGAACGCACGGTCGCGCCGCGAACCTTGCCCTGCTCGGTCCACTGCACGATGCGGGTCCAGCCTGCGCCGTTGCTGATATGCAGGCTGTCAGCGAGTGGATCCTGTTGCAGATTGCTGACGCTCAGCAGGTTATCGGGTAAGCCCAGGGTTTTAACCAGGCGGCCATGCTGTGTCACCAGCATCGCCTGATCCTGAGTGACCCATTTCTGCTGCCCCTTCTCGCTGTAGCCCAGCACCACAAAAATGCGCGGACCTTCATTCAGACGAGCATAGAGACTGGCATAAGGAAGATTATTGACCTGTTGATCGGTAACGGTGACGTCATCCGGACCGTTAACCGCGAGCAGCAAAGTCTGTTCAAGACCTTTTTGCGTTTGTGTACAGGCCTGCAGCAGCAGGCAAGCGAGCAGCAGAGGAAGTTGGCGCACTGTGTGTCCCTGATAAGTCATGCCAAAGTAAAAATAACCACACAGGCGTGTGGTTATGTTTAAAGGTGCTCTGCCCGTCCCGTCTGGCAGCAAAGCGGCAGACTACGTTGCTCTGCTGAAGTCCTCACCGTAGTGAATTTCAGCCTCGCCCGTTTGTCACCGTTCAGTCATCAGACGCGTATCGGGCATCCATCAACGAGTGGTGCTCGTCGTGGTTGTGGTTGTTGTACCGGTATTTGCACCGTCACCACCGCCAGAAGCGGCAATACCGAGCCCGACCAACGCGCCAAGTGCGCCGATACCGACAGCGGTGGACGTGCCGGACGAGATTGCTCCCGCCTGCGCGCCTGCTGCAGTACCTGCTTCACCGGCTTCCTGCGGCGCAGCAAATGCGCTGGAGGAGGCGGCAACGAGGATCAAGGCTGCACCGGCAACCATAGTTTTTTTCATAACAACGTTTCCTGCATTGAGTGAATGAAGGAT
The DNA here is from genome assembly GCF_058148845.1 of Pantoea sp. RCC30.1. NCBI lineage: Bacteria > Pseudomonadati > Pseudomonadota > Gammaproteobacteria > Enterobacterales > Erwiniaceae > Pantoea > Pantoea sp. RCC30.1. The sequence continues at coordinate 6,405 of NZ_JBXUHX010000028.1, forward strand.
CTCTGACCGGCGACAATGGCTATGCAGACAGGCTGCGACCAGTGCGACGGACAGTCCCATTGCGGGCGCGTTCATTATAGGGCAACAAAATATCAGAGTTCAGTGCTATAAAAACCAGGGCAAATGGCGGGGTGATTGCGTGATTTAATCAGTAAAATTGGGGATAACTGCTTTTTATATCGGAGTATTTCCGGTTGATACCCTATATTTCGCTGTAGCTAAGTGGAATGCAAAGCGTAATGTTCTTTTTTATTAATATCTGGTACGGAATAAGAATAATCAGAATTTACTCAGGCCGGCTAAAATTAAATATGATTATGAATCAACGGCTAAACCAATAAGCATTGGCTTTTCAGATCCATTTTATACTGGATGTCTCTCTATTCCGCAGGCCGATGTTCAGAATTATCTTAGGGTATTTTAGGACTTTTCCCGCGTCAGGGTTTATCGCTTAATCCAAAAATTGCCCAATAAGGCGTTAAAACAGACAAAAAAAGGGCGGCAAAGTTGCCGCCCGATTAAATTAATACCGATTAACGCCAGGATTTATAGCGGTTAATTAAGGCATTAGTGGAACTGTCATGAGTGGTAATTTCGTCCTCGTTTTCCAGTTCCGGCAGAATACGATTCGCCAGCTGCTTACCTAATTCCACACCCCACTGATCGAAAGTGAAGATGTTCAGGATGGCACCCTGAGTGAAGATTTTATGCTCATACAGGGCAATCAGCGCGCCCAGGCTGTATGGGGTGATCTCACGCAGCAGAATGGAGTTAGTCGGGCGGTTACCTTCAAACACTTTGAACGGCACGATATGGGCTACTGACTCTGCAGATTTACCGGCATCGGTAAACTCTTTCTCGACGACGTCGCGTGACTTACCAAACGCCAGCGCCTCGGTCTGAGCAAAGAAGTTAGAGAGCAGCTTCGGATGGTGATCTGTCAGCGCGTTATGGGTAATCGCCGGGGCAATGAAGTCACACGGAACCAGTTTGGTACCCTGATGGATCAGCTGATAAAACGCGTGCTGACCGTTGGTGCCAGGTTCGCCCCAGATGATTGGGCCCGTCTGGTAGTCCACCGGATGACCGGCGCGATCCACATACTTGCCGTTTGATTCCATATTTCCCTGCTGGAAATAGGCGGCGAAGCGGTGCATGTACTGGTCGTATGGCAGAATCGCTTCGGTTTCAGCACCAAAGAAATTGTTGTACCAGATGCCAATAAGCGCCAGCAGAACCGGCAGGTTCTGCTCAGCTGGAGTGGTTGCGAAGTGCTGGTCCATGGCATGTGCGCCACTCAGCAGCTGCTCGAAGTTTTCAAAGCCAATCGAGAGAATGATCGACAGGCCGATGGCTGACCACAGTGAATAGCGGCCGCCAACCCAGTCCCAGAATTCGAACATATTATTGGTGTCGATACCGAATTCGCCCACCGCTTTGGCGTTGGTCGACAGCGCAGCAAAGTGTTTCGCTACGTGCTGCTGATCGCCTGCAGTTTTCAGGAACCAGTCGCGCGCGCTATGGGCGTTGGTCATGGTTTCCTGAGTGGTGAAGGTCTTGGATGCAACCAGGAACAAAGTGGTTTCCGGGCTGAGGTCTTTCAGCGTTTCGGCGATGTGGGTGCCGTCAACGTTGGAGACAAAATGCATATTCAGATGGTTTTTGTAAGGGCGCAGCGCCTCAGTCACCATAAACGGGCCGAGGTCGGAGCCGCCGATTCCAATGTTCACCACGTCAGTGATCGCTTTACCGGTATAGCCTTTCCATTCGCCGCTGATGATGCGTTCGGAGAAGCCTTTCATCTTGTCCAGCACCGCATTGACTTCAGGCATCACATCTTTGCCATCCACCAGAATCGGCGTGTTACTCCGGTTACGCAGTGCGACATGCAGCACCGCACGATCTTCGGTGCGGTTAATCTTCTCACCCGAGAACATAGACTTAATGGCACCGCTGAGATCGGTCTCTTTGGCCAGCGCCTGTAACTTATCGAGGGTTTCCTGGGTGATGCGGTTTTTAGAGAAATCCACCAGCATCTGATCATCAAAGGTGGCAGAGAATTTGGCAAAACGATCGGCATCCTGGGCGAACAGATCGGCAATTTCTACCGATTTCATCTGCTCAAAATGCTGTTGCAGCGCTTTCCAGGCTGCGGTTTGTGTCGGATTGATATTTTTCATGGCAACACTCTTGTTGATATTAAGAACCGTCATTCCATCGGAGGCACATCATGCCCGTTTAGCGTTTCAGTATGACCACAGTTGTAACTGAAAGGAAAAATTTTGTCAGCGCGCGTCGGGCAGGCGATTTCAACGCGACGGTTTATCGTCAGCATTCACTGGCGCGGACAGCCCGCGGGTCGCAGAAGCAACGCGCGACAAAGTGTGACGCGAAAGTCTGCATAAAACGTTGTGCCGTGTCAGGGATTATTGCAGGGGCTGAACCCATTAAGCACTGTAGCCGCTGCGGCGCAGGTTAATTTGTTTTCTGATGCGGCTCTCCGGCCATCGCTGACATTGACAGCAGGTCCAGAAAAGGCTAAATCTATGCGCCTACTTGCGCACCTGTGCGCAAGCCAGAAGAGGCGCGTCGCCCAGGCAGTGTGTTGGAGGAACCGTATCCGGTGAAAACACATCATGGGGAGCGACGCCGAGGTGGGTCAGCACGCGGTGTGTTGCCTGTCGGCTACAGGGGCTGAATCCTCTGGGTTGTCACCAGAAACGTCTGCAGTCGACGTTTCGCAAGGTGGGGCGCTTCTGGGTGACTCGTCTATCCGATCTTGTCCGCCCGTTTCTGCTCTTTCCTTGTGCCTGGCTGAAAGAATGTTTCTCGACCCTTTCATCGGCGAGAACAAGATAACCTGACACGAGGTCCTACATGTCTCAAACACTGATAGTGGCAAAATTCGGCGGCACTAGCGTAGCCGATTTTGAAGCGATGAACCGCAGCGCCGATGTGGTGTTGCAGGACGCCAGCACGCGTCTGGTCGTGCTTTCTGCTTCGGCGGGCATTACTAATCTGCTGGTTGCGCTGGCTGAAGGCCAGCAGGCTCCTCAGCGCGCTGTGCTGCTTGATGATATCCGCCGTATCCAGTACGCCATTGTTGATCGCCTGCAGCGTCCGGAAGTGATCCGCGATGAAATCGATCGCATGATCGACAACATCAGCATGCTCTCCGAAGCTGCTTCACTGGCCACCTCGAATGCCCTGACCGATGAACTGGTCAGCCACGGCGAGTTGATGTCATCACTGCTGTTTGTGGAAATTCTGCGTGAACGTCAGATTAACGCGGAGTGGTTCGATGTCCGCAAGGTCATGCGTACCGACGATCATTTTGGCCGGGCGGTTCCGGATGTTCAGGTGCTGGCGGAGCAGGCGACGGTGCAGTTGCAGCCGCGCATTGAGCAGGCGCTGGTCATTACTCAGGGTTTCATTGGCAGTGAAAGCGAAGGGCGCACCACTACCTTAGGCCGTGGTGGCAGTGATTACACCGCTGCGCTGCTGGGCGAAGCGCTGAACGCGGCGCGTGTGGATATCTGGACAGATGTGCCGGGCATCTACACCACCGATCCGCGCGTGGTGCCGACGGCGAAGCGCATTGATGAAATCACATTCGAAGAAGCCGCCGAAATGGCGACCTTCGGTGCGAAAGTGCTGCACCCGGCGACGCTGCTTCCCGCTGTGCGCCGGGGTATTCCGGTATTCGTCGGTTCCAGCAAGGATCCGGCAGCGGGCGGTACCCGCGTCTGCAACGAAACCCGCAACCCGCCGCTGTTCCGGGCGCTGGCTTTACGCCGTAAGCAGACGCTGTTAACGCTGCACAGCCTTAACATGCTGCATACGTTTGGTTTCCTCGCCGAACTGTTCAACATTCTGGCGCGTCACAATGTGTCGGTTGACCTGATCACCACCTCCGAAGTGAGCGTGGCGCTGACCCTGGATACGACCGGTTCAACCTCAACCAGCGCCAGTCTGCTGACTCAGGCTTTGCTGACTGAACTCTCGTCGCTGTGCCGGGTAGAAGTGGAAGAAGATCTGGCGCTGGTGGCGATTATCGGCAACCAGCTGTCAAAAGCGTGCGGCGTCGGCAAAGAGGTATTTGGTGTACTCGACCCGTTCAACCTGCGGATGATTTGCTATGGTGCCAGCAGCTACAATCTCTGCTTCCTGGTGCCGGGCAACGATGCGGAAAGTGTGGTGCGTACGCTCCATCGCAATCTGTTCGAGTAAGCATCTCTGCCGTTCAGGCCGCCTCAGCGCGGCCTGAAAAGCGGCAAAAACGGTTCACCTTTCCCCGATAGCTTCCCGTTACGCGACTTCCACTAATTTACATAAATACAAGCCATTAACTCATGTCATTGCCAAATGGCAACCCCTTCTCTGCGCATGTTGTGTAGTTGCGTTGCGCTCCCTTTCCTCAGATTTATAATCCCGCCGCTGAATCAATTCACCCAAATTTAGGAAATATCATGAAAAGGTTAGTCGCAGAGGCGCTGGGTACTTTCGTACTGGTCGCAGGCGGTTGTGGTAGTGCCGTACTGTCAGCTGCGTTCCCGGAACTGGGCATTGGCTTCATGGGCGTGGCGCTGGCTTTCGGGCTGAGCGTGCTGGTCATGGCGTATGCGGTCGGTCACATTTCGGGCGGTCACTTTAACCCGGCCGTGACCCTGGGATTAGTGGCAGGCGGACGTTTTCCCGCATCACAGGCCATCCCTTACATCATCGCGCAACTGGCTGGTGGCATCGTCGCGGGCGCAGTGCTCTATCTGATCGCCAGCGGTAAAGGCGAATTCAGTGCAGCGGCCAGCGGCTTTGCGGCGAACGGATACGGCGAACACTCGCCGGGTGGCTTCAGCCTGCAGGCGGGCATGATCACCGAAGGGGTGATGACAGCAATCTTCCTGATTGTCATCATGGGTGCCACCAGCGAACGCGCGTCGAAAGGTTTTGCGCCGATCGCGATCGGTCTGGCATTAACCCTGATCCACCTGATCAGTATTCCGGTGACCAACACCTCCGTTAACCCGGCCCGTAGCACCGCAGCAGCCCTCTTCCAGGGTGACTGGGCGATCTCTCAACTGTGGATGTTCTGGTTGATGCCGATTATCGGTGCCGTGATTGGTGGTTTGATCTACCGCGGTTTAGAGGAAAAAGCAGCGTAATTTCTTCGATATGCAGCGGATCGGCAGCAGTCGATCCGCATTTTCCCGCCTCGGCCCATCTTCGCCTTACGCCATGATAATGAAATGTTATGATCCCGCCTTCGTCACGGCAGTCGTTCCTGCATGGCGTATCTCTATGGCAAATCTGCATAAAACATAACATTCTTATAAGGAAGTCTGGCTATGCTCGCCACGTTAACCCGCCTGTTCCCGCTCTGGGCCGTGCTGTTGTCTGTCGCCGCTTATTACTCTCCTGGTACCTTTCTCGGCATCGGTCCCTGGGTCACTTATCTGCTGATGCTGATTATGTTCGGCATGGGTGTCACCCTGAATATCGACGATTTCAAACGGGTGCTGACCCGGCCTGCGCCGGTGATTGCCGGAACTTTCCTGCACTATCTGGTGATGCCGTTAGCCGCCTGGGGACTGGCAAAACTGTTTCATATGCCGCCCGATCTGGCAGCCGGTATGATTCTGGTCGGCTCAGTTGCCAGTGGCACCGCCAGCAACGTGATGATCTATCTGGCGAAAGGAGATGTGGCGCTGTCGGTGACCATTTCTTCCGTTTCCGCGCTGGTGGGCGTGTTCGCCACGCCGCTGTTAACCCGCTTTTATGTTGATACCCACATTCAGGTTGATGTGGTGGGCATGCTGCTGAGCATCGTGAAGATCGTCGTGATCCCGATTAGCCTTGGACTGATCATTCATCACAGCATGAACAGCGTGGTTCGCCGGGTGGAACCCTGGCTGCCAGCATTTTCGATGGTCTGCATTCTGCTGATCATCAGCGCGGTGGTGGCGGGCAGTCAGGGCTTTATCGGATCCGTGGGTCTGATGGTGATCGCGGCGGTGATACTGCATAACGCGATTGGCCTGCTTGGCGGTTACTGGGGCGGCAAACTGTTTGGCTTCGATGAGTCAACCTGCCGCACCCTGGCGCTGGAAGTCGGCATGCAGAACTCCGGTCTGGCGGCGACGCTGGGCAAACTCTACTTCTCGCCGCTGGCGGCATTGCCGGGCGCGCTGTTCTCGGTGTGGCACAACCTGTCAGGTTCACTGCTGGCGGGTTACTGGTCCGGAAAGCCGATTAAGAAGAAGTAACCGTGGCGGCGTATTATTCTGATGCGCCGCTTCTCACTGCAGCTGCGCCGGGCGTTTTCAGCCTGGCGCAACTGTCTGTTCACACACCTTATTCGTAATCACGCTCATCGTCGGGCTGTTCCAGCACGGTATAGGCCACGCTGCAGAACAGGGAATTCAGGCGCTTCATGTCGCCGAGTAAACCGAGGTGCAGCGAGCTGGTCTCAATGCTCTGCACGTTCTGCTGGTGCAGGCGATCAACATGGGCGTGAGAATAGCGGCGAATCATCAGGCGGAATCGATGTTTCGCGCGCCGCAGCCGTTTGGCGCTGGTGACATCGTGCGACAGAAATACCGACAGACTCATTCTGAGATTGGCAATCAACAGCTCGTGCAGCTCCTGCAACTCTTTTAATCCCTCGGCAGAAAACGCGCGGCCCGCTGCCAGCGACTTGTCAGCCACATCGCCGCTCATCCGCTCAATGATGTCCCCGGCCTGCTCCAGATTCAGCGACATCTCGATAATTTCGCCCCAGCGGCGCGAATCCTCTTCGGGCAGATCCTCTTTTGGCATCCGCGCCAGATAGAGCTTGATGGCGGTATAAAGCACATCGACATCATCATCCAGCCTGCGCACCGTGCGTTCCTCGCGGGATTCGCCATGCACCACCTTATTAAACGCCTCCAGCATCTGCTCAAGCACGTCACCCATGCGCAACGCTTCCCGGGCAGCATTCACCAGCGCCAGCGCCGGCGTATCCAGCGCGCTGCGATCGAGGTGCTTCGGCTTGAGGTGCAGCGCGTTATCCACGTCGTCGGCGATCATACGACGGCAGAGGCGCGCCATCAGGTCAGCAAACGGCACCATCGCCACGCAGCGGATCAGGTTGTAAAACACATGGAAGAAAATCACTAACTCTTCGTCGTTGACCGGCAGCTTGTCGAGCCACTCCGCCACAATATCGACAAACGGCAGGATCAGCACACAGCCGATCAGCTTGAACAGCAGGCTACCGAGCGCCACGCGTTTGCCCGCCGCATTGGAGCCGCTGGCGTTGATCATCGCCAGCAGGCCGCTACCGAGATTGGCACCAATCACCAGACAGAGCGCGACCTTAAACGAAATCACGCCGGTGGCGGTCAGCGTCGCAGTAATCAGCACCGCGGCCAGGCTGGAATAACTGATAATGGCGAACACCGCGCCCAGCAGCGCATCGAGCATCACGTCACCGGTCAGGCTGGAGAAGAGCACCTGGACACCGGCGGCCTGAGTAATCGGGCGAGCCGCTTCGACTATCAGTTGCAGCGCCAGCAATATCAGGCCCAGGCCGATACTGGCGCGGCCTAGCTGACCGGCGCGGGTCTGCTTGCGGCTGAGGAAAAACACCACGCCAAAGAAGATAAACAGCGGAGAAAGCCAGGAGAGGTCAAAGGTCAGGATACGCGCCATGATGGCGGTACCGACATCCGCGCCCAGAATCACCACCAGCGCGGGTGTCAGGCTGACCAGATTCTGCGCCACAAAAGAGGTGACCAGCAACGTCGTGGCATTACTGCTCTGCACCAGCGTGGTTACGCCAATGCCCGCCAGAAACGCCATCGGTTTTTTTTCGATGCTGCGGCTCAGGACGCGGCGCAAATCGGCACCGTAGACCCGCATGATGCCGGTTCGCACAATGTGCGTGCCCCAGACCAGCAGGGCCACCGCAGAGAGTAGATTAAGCAGGGTTAACACGTGGTGTCGCTCCTCGTTCGTCAGGCTTCAAGCAGCACAGACTGCCAGCCTGACAGAGAGAGCAATCTGTGAAGGGGATTGCCGTGCTATGCGTGATTTTTTCCTGTGTTTTAAGCAACCTGGCGCAAAGTCGACATTTCTAATTGTAGACCAATCTTCCTGCCAGCGGGATGCAAATCCGCCGCCGATCGGTTAAGCACATCCACCGAAAGCTCTACGTCATGGGCCCGAATACGATAGCGGATCACGTTGCCCAGCAGGCTGTGACTGAGGATTTCGGCAGGAATGCCCTGGCCCGGTGCGGTGAACAGCATCGACTCCGGGCGAATGGCCACCTGGCTATTGAAAGGCTGGCCAATCAGGCGCGTCGCCTGTTCAGCGCTGAGCAGGTTGTAGTTGCCGATAAATCCGGCGGCGAACAGATCAACTGGCTGGGTATAAAGCGCTTCGGCATCGCCGTTCTGCACGATTTTGCCCCGGTTCATCAGCACGATGCGATCGGAGAGCGTCAGCGCCTCCTCCTGATCGTGGGTGACGAACAGGGTGGTGAGATTCAGCTCACGCTGGATGCGCCGGATTTGATCGCGCAAATGGCGACGGATACGCGCATCCAGCGCCGACAGCGGCTCATCCAGCAGCAGCAGACGCGGCCGGGTGACCAGCGAACGCGCCAGCGCCACGCGCTGACACTGTCCGCCTGACAGCTGATGCGGATAACGGCGCGCATAGTCACTGAGTTCAACCAGCTCCAGCACCTCCAGCACCCGCTGGCGGATCTGCGCTTCGGGCAGTTTCTGCATCTTCAGGCCAAACGCGACGTTCTTCTCCACCGTCATGTTGGGAAACAGCGCATAACTCTGGAACACCATGCCGATGGCGCGCTTCTGCGGGGCCAGCGGCACGATATCTTTGCCCTCCAGCCGGATTTCACCGCTATCAACGCCGGTTAATCCCGCCAGACAGCGCAGCAGGGTTGATTTGCCGCAGCCGCTGGGGCCGAGCAGGGTGACAAATTCTCCCTCGGCGGCGCTGAAATCGATCTGCTCGAAAATGGGCGTCGGTCCATAGGACTTGTTCAGCTCTTTGACCTCAAGGTAACTCATATTCAGCCTCGTTCGGGATTCAGGGCGTTGGCCAGCCAGGTGACCAGCAGCACCACAAAGAAGTAGGAGATCACCAGCGCGCTGGTGAAGTGACCGCTGCCGTTACGCATGTTGAAGAGGTAAACCTGCAGGGTTTCATAGCGGTTGCCGACCAGCAGGTTAGCGAAAACAAACTCACCAATCAGGAAGGAGAAAGAGAGCAGCACGGCAATCAGCATCCCTTTGCGCAGGTTGGGCAGCACCACCCAGACCGCCGCCTGCCAGGTGCTGGCACCCAGCAGCTGTGCAGCATCAATCAGCTCTTTGAGGTTGATTGCCTGCATATTGTTTGCCAGCGCCCGGTAGATAAAGGGCAGTGCGATAGTGAAATAACAGCCGATTAAGATCCACGGCGTGCCGGTCAGCATCAGCGGTGACGAAGAGTAGAGCTGGAGTAATCCCACGGATGACACCACCGGCGGCACGGCGAAAGGCATCAGGATCAGGATGTTCATCACCGCATCCAGTCGAGGAAAATAGTAAGCGATTACAAACATGGCAGGTAATACCAGCACTAGCGAGAACAGCAGCGCACCAAAGCAAATCAGCAGCGAATGACCCAGCGCTGTCAGAAAACGCGGGTCGCTCCAGAGCTGGATGAACCACTTCAGGCTGTAGCCCTGCGGCAGAATGGTGTTACTCCAGTCGGACGAGATCGCATAGAGCAGCGTAGCCAGCAACGGCAGCGCCAGCAGGATAAAAAGGAACCCGACCATGATCCGGTGATAAAGGTGCTCAGCACGCGACATGACGGCTCCTTTCATGGCTGTTTCGCATTGAGATAGCTGCGGCGCACCAGATACTGCTGCACCAGGGTGATGAGCGCCATAATGGCCACCAGCAGCATCGCCAGCGCGCTGCCAGTGTTGGGATCAAGCGAGATATCACCCGAGACCAGCGCGGCGATGCGCACCGGCACCACGTTGAAATTACCGGTGGTCAGGGCGTAAATCGTGGCGTAAGCGCCCAGCGCATTCGCCAGCAGGATGACAAAGGTTCCGAGCAGCGCCGGGAACAGAATCGGCAGGCCGATATGCCACCAGTAGCGCCAGCGGCTGGCACCCAGCAGTGCAGCGGACTCCTGCCACTCTTTTTTCAGCCCGTCGAATGCCGGGTAGAGCAGCAGCACGCCCAGCGGGATCTGGAACCAGGTGTAAACCAGCACCATGCCGTTGCGCGAGAAGAGTCTGAAGCTCTCAATCACACCATAATGGCGCAGCAGCAGTGTCAGGCAGCCGTTCAGCCCCAGCAGAATCACAAAGGCAAACGCCAGCGGGACACCGGCAAAGTTGCTGGTCATGTTGGTAAAAGAGATAAGAAAACGCTGCAGTCGTCCGCCGCCGAGCTGATGCAGCGAATAACCGGTGATCAGCGCAATCAGTAATCCCCAGACGCTGGACCAGAGCGAGATATCCAGCGAAAAGCGAAATGCCTGCTGATAGAACGGTGAGGTGAGGATGTCGTGATAGTTATCCCAACCCCACTGGCTGTTCATGTCACTCCAGAAGCTGTTGATGGCAATCCACAACAGCGGTGCCAGCTGAAAGGCGACCCAGAACAGGGTGAAAGGTAACAGCAGTAGCAGTGCGAATCCTTTTCCCTTCATCTTTGTAACTCCGCCAGCAGGCCGCGACAGACCGGCTTGTCATGCGCCACTTCAAGCAGTTCACACAGCGTGCCGCACAGGTCGGTCTGCTGTGGGGCAAGGTCAGGCTGCAGCGAGAAAGCACGGCCAAAGACAAACAGCGGCACCGTGGTCTCCTCCGGCAGAATGCCGCCGTGGGAGCGATCGTCATTCATGCCGTGATCGGCGGTCACCATCACCTGGTAGCCCTCGGCCAGCCACAGCGGCATCCACTGCGACAGCAGGCCGTCGGCGATGCGCGCCCGGTTGCGGTACTGCGGCGAGGAGAGCCCCGATTTATGGCCGGCATCATCAATATTCATCGGGTGGATCAGCAGAAAATCGGGATCGTGACGCAGCCGCAGGCTCTCTGCATCTTCAAACAGGTGCGAGTCGGGATAGCTATCGTCAGAATAAAAATGGCCGAACTGAATGGGCAGGTCCGGCGCGTCGGTGTGACGATCGCGCGCCGGAACGAACGGTGTGCGGTTATAAAGTTCACTCACCCAGTGGTAGGCTGCCGCCGCTGTCGTCAGTCCCGCCGCTCGCGCAAAGTGAAACACGCTGCGTTCGCGACTTAACCGGCTGACGCCATTATGAATAATTCCGCTTCTGACCGGCGGAACCCCGGTCAGAATACACTCATAAAGCGGGCGCGACAGTGAGGGTAATTCACAGGTCATACGGTAATAGAACCCGTTGCCCTGCGAACATTCGGCATGCAGGTAACCCATTGCATGTTGTGCGACCTGATTGCTCAGGCCGTCCAGCACTACCAGGATGGTTTTCATTCCGTTCTCCCTGCCGCGAATTACTGCTGCATGTTAATGATGACGTTTTCCTGCCACAGGCGCGGCAGCATTTTCGACGATTTATCCCATGCAGCCTGATCCTTAACCGGACGGGCATTTTTATATTCTGACTGCGGCAGCAGGCGAGCCTGAACGTCCGCTGGCAGCGTCAGATGCTCGGCACGAATCGGGCGGGCATAGCCCTTCGCCAGATTGATCTGTCCCTGGTCTGAGAAGATATATTCGCGCGTCAGTTTTGCGGCGTTAGGGTGTCTGGCATATTTGTTGATGAGGGTGGTGTAACCGGAGGTCACTGAACCGTCAGATGGGATCACCACTTCGTAGCGGTTTTTGTCGATCTGGTCACGGTAGTTAAGGGCGTTAAAGTCCCATACCACCGCCATCTGCACTTCGCCTTTTTCGATGTTAGCAATCACCGGATCGGTCACGCCAAGACGCCCCTGTTTTGCCAGATCGGCAAAGAACGCCAGCGCGGGTTTCAGGTTCTTCTCATCACCGCCTAAAGCGTAGTTTGCAGCCAGCACGCCGTTAGCCGCCTGAGCAGCCACGCCGACGTCACCGATAGTAACCACATACTTACCTTTCTTCAGATCGGCCCAGCTGTGGGGGATATCTTTAACCTGCTGCTTGTCGATCAGAAAGGCGATGGTGCCGGTATAAGCCAGCGCCCAGTGACCGTCTTTGTCTTTTGCCCAGGCTGGAATCTGATCCCAGTGCGTCGGTTTGTAGGGCTGGGTGACACCTTTAGCAACGGCGATCGGGCCAAAGGCGGCGCCCACGTCACCGATGTCAGCGCTGGCGTTGTCTTTCTCTGCATCGAATTTCGCCAGCTCCTGCGCCGATGACATATCGGTATCGCTGTGCTTAAGGCCATATTTGGTGCTGATGTCGTTCCAGGTATCTTTCCAGTTGGCCCAGCTGTCCGGCATCCCGACGCTGTTGACCTGACCTTCACTGCGCGCGGCTTTTTCCAGCGCGGCGAGATCGTTATCGGCGGCCTGCGCAACGGGCAGGGTGAGGACTACAGCACTGGCTACTACAGAGGCGATAAACGCTTTCATCTCAGTTGCTCCGGGTGTAAGTTGATGAGCCTGGCTGGTCTAGTCCAGCAAGAACCGAGCCAATGTAGCCCCTGTATATGAACGATTTATGACAAGGCGGTGCGGTGCGGGGGATGGGCGACAAGAGACGTGACCCGTTTGCCCGTCACTGGCGCGTTTACCTGATCAGTCAGAGTGCGGAGTCGCACCAAAATGAGGCTACTGTTGTGGAGTCGATAGCACTCAAAACGGCGGATGCGATTGCCAGCGCACTGCTGACGCGCATTCAGGCGGGTGAATTCAGCGGCGGGCGACTGCCGTCGGAGCGTGCCTTAAGCGAGGCGTTCAGTACCACGCGGATTACCCTGCGGGAAGCGCTGGGCAACCTGGAGGCGCAGGGGATGATCTACCGGGAACTGCGTCGTGGCTGGTTTATCGCGCCGCCTCGCCTGATCTACAACCCGCTGCATCACAGCCACTTTCATGCTATGGCGATGGAGCAGGGACGGCAGGCGACCACCGAAGTCATCGCCGCAGAGCAGGTCGCAGCGCACGACAGCGTAGCGACGGCGCTGCGGCTGGCTCCCGGTTCGGCGGTTTACTGCATCCGCCGCCTGCGGCGCATCGATGGGCGCGCGGTGCTCTATGTTGAACACTACCTTAATCCGCGTTTTTTCCCTGGGCTGCTCAATGAAGATCTGACCCGTTCCCTGACCGATCTCTATGACCAGCGCTACGGTATTCGATACGGCGGCGCGCGCTTCACGATTCTTCCTGGTCCGCTGCCGGAGGTTGCTGCACCCACGCTGAATGTGGCACCGGGCAGCCCCGGCTTGCTGATTACCCGCATCAACCGCAACCAGCAAAAAGAGGTAATTGACTGCGACTGTGAATACTGGCGCTACGATGCGCTCTGTGTTGATGTGGAGGCCTGAGGAGTTATTGTGATTTGCGTCACACTCGCGCATGATACCGCGCGCTAATAACTCCTTTTAAAGGCGCAACATGAGTGATAAAAATCCTTTGGCCCGCCACCTTGCAACGGTACTGCAATGGGTGCTGAATCTGGGTCTGCTGAGTCTGGCGATCATCCTGATCGTCTTTTTAGGCAAAGAAACTATCCATCTGGCAAACGTGCTGTTTAACACCGGCGAGCAGGCTTCCTCCTATCTGCTGATTGATGGAATCGTCATCTATTTCCTCTACTTCGAATTTATCGCCCTGATTGTTAAGTACTTTCAGTCGGGCTATCACTTCCCGCTGCGCTATTTTGTCTATATCGGGATCACGGCCATTATCCGCCTGATCATCGTCGACCATAAAAATCCCTTCGATACGCTCTGCTACTCTGCGGCGATTCTGATTCTGGTGATCACCCTGTGGCTGGCAAACAGCAACCGGCTGAAACGCGAGTAATCCTCCTGCCGTCTGACACGACGGCAGGTGTTCGCATCGCTTCTCTGCGCTAAACTAGCGACCTGAAAATTATCGGGAGTGGTGCTATGTCGCAAGACGCACTCAGCTTATTACGTTCGCTCAACTGGCTTTCTCCGTCGCACGCCACCCTTGCGCCACCATTGCTTGGCTGGCTGATGGAGGAGGATTCAATGACGCGCCGTTTTGAACAGCATTGCCAGCGGGTCACGGTTCAGCCGCTGCGTGAAGGCTTTATCGACGCCAGCGAATTGGATGAGGAAAGGGCGCTATTGCCAGACGATGAACGCTTCTGGCTGCGTGAAGTGCTACTTTTCGGCGACGATCAGCCCTGGCTGGCTGGCCGCACGCTGGTGCCGGAAAGCACTCTCAATGGGCCAGAGGCGATGCTGCAACAGCTGGGCACCCGTCCTTTGGGTCGCTATCTCTTCTCCTCGTCGACGCTGACCCGCGATTTTATTGATCCGGGCCAGGTAGAGGGATTGTGGGGTCGGCGTTCGCGCCTGCGTCTCTCCGGCAAACCGCTGCTGCTGACTGAACTGTTTTTACCGGCATCGCCGCTTTATCGCGATCTGGTCTGAGGATCCTGTGGTGCAAAATAGCTTAAGTATGAATAAGTGGCGGGCCTATGCTCGCCTGATGCGTATCGACAAACCCATCGGTACGCTGCTGCTGATGTGGCCAACGCTCTGGGCATTATGGCTGGCGGATATGTCGATTCCGCCGCTGCCGGTGCTGGCGGTATTTGTGGCCGGAGTGATTGTCATGCGTGCGGCCGGTTGTGTGATCAACGACTACGCCGATCGCAAAGTCGATGGTCATGTAGAGCGCACGAAGCACCGCCCACTGGCCAGCGGCGTGGTCAGTGCAAAAGAGGCTAAGCTGCTGTTCGTGATTCTGGCGCTGGTGGCTTTTGCGCTGGTGCTGACCATGAACCTGATGACGATTATGCTCTCCGTCGTGGGGCTGGCGCTGGCCTGGGTCTATCCCTTTATGAAGCGCTATACCCATCTGCCGCAGGTGGTGCTGGGGGCCGCGTTTGGCTGGGCGATTCCTATGGCCTGGTCCGCAGTTAGTGAGTCCTTACCTCTGGTCTGCTGGCTGGTATTTATCGCTAACATCTGCTGGACGGTCGCTTATGACACGCAGTATGCGATGGTGGACCGGGATGATGATCTGAAGATTGGCGTGAAATCGACCGCGATTTTATTTGGTCGCTTCGACAAGTTGATCATTGGTCTGCTGCAACTGGCGACCCTGCTGCTGATGGCGCTGGTGGGCATGATGCTGCATCTGAATGGTGCCTTCTACTGGACGCTGCTACTGGCGGCTGCCCTGTTTGTTTATCAGCAGAAGCTGATCGCCGGGCGTGAACGCCAGCCCTGCTTTCAGGCTTTCCTGAATAACAACTATGTCGGAATGGTGCTGTTCCTGGGCGTACTGATGAATACGCCGCCGTTCAGTCAGCTGTTCTGACCGTGTCCCCTGAGCAGGCACCGTCTCACTGCGAATCGAACCAGACCAGACCTGACCTATAAAAAAGGCGACCTCATGAGGTCGCCTTTTTACTGTAAGCGGGTGTCAGTCGTGCGCTACCGCAGTTTCAATCGTCATGCGGACATCACTGGTGACCAGGTCAGCCAGGATATGCCAGGTCGCCAGAGTCTGCGCGACATCGGCATCACCGCTGTCGCTGATATACCCCTCATCGCGCAGCGTCAGTACCAGCGAGGTAAAGACTGCTTTGTCGAAGAACTCCGGCGCATTGATCCCGTGCAGTACCGACAGACGCTGTGCCAGCGTCCGGCTCTCTTTCTCCAGCGTGCCACGGTTAATCGTCGGCTTGGCGCTGAGAATGGAGAAGGTAATGGCATAACGCTGTAGCGTTTCGCGCACACCGGCAGCCAGCAGTTGCAGCGTGCGATAGCGTGCTGCGGTAAAGCGCAACTCACCCGCTTCGAATGTAATCAGGCCCTGACGCGCCAGCTCCTGACTCACATCAGTGAGCAGTTGTGGCAGTTCATCGGTCTGCCAGCGCAGGAACAGTTCACTCTTCAGCATCGGATAAATCAGGCTTACCTGACGTAGCAGTTCTGCTTCGCTCAGCGTCTGATGCTGCTGAACAATGGCGGCAATCAGCGACGGCATAACCAGCATGTGATGAATGTTGTTGCGATAGTAGGTCATCAGCACCGCCTGCTCGCGCGGCAGAATGATGATGTCGCCAATGCTGTCCTTTTCACTCTCAAACTTATTCATACCCAGGGCGTGATCCAGCAGCGCTTCCGCGGTGAGATCGGGTACGGTCGCGTTTGGCGAGTAGGGCACATTGCGCAGCAGCTGGGTATAGCACTCCAGCTGTTCTATCAGCTGTTCACGGGTTAGTGAGCGCTGACGTGACGCCAGCAGCGCCGTCACACAGAGGTTCATGGCATTGGCCGCGCCCGCTTCATTAATACGCACCATCAGGCTGGCCGCGATATCATTGACGGTCGGCGTTAACCAGCTCGGACGCTGCGGCTCAATCGGATCGATCGCATCGCGCCACTCCGGAACCCGCTTGTTGAGATAGTTAACCAGCGGCAGCGGTTCGCCAAAGTTAACGTAACCCTGACCGAGGTTGCGCAGCTTGCGTAAGCCGCGCACCATCTGCATGAAGCCCTCTTTCTCTTTCGCCGCGCCGCGTAGTTCTTTGGCGTAAGTACCCACTTCCATCACATGCTCATAGCCGATATAGATCGGCACCAGCGTGATTGGACGATTGCCGCCGCGCAGCATTGCCTGCAGCGTCATGGCTAAGGTGCCGGTTTTAGGGTCAAGCAGGCGACCGGTACGTGAACGGCCTCCTTCGACAAAGTACTCAACCGAATAACCCCGGGTGAACAGCTCGCCGAGATATTCGCGGAACACCGTGGCGTAGAGCTTGTTGCCCTTAAAGGTACGACGAATAAAGAAAGCGCCCAGACGACGGAAAATCGGGCCGGCTGGCCAGAAGTTGAGATTGATACCCGCAGCGATGTGCGGTGGCACCAGCCCCTGGTGATAGAGCACATAGGAGAGCAGCAGATAATCCATGTGGCTGCGATGGCACGGCACATAGACAATTTCGTGGCCATCCTGCGCCAGCTGGCGAACTTTTTCACCGCCATTAACGTTGATGCCCTGATAGAGACGACTCCAGAGCCAGCCCATCACACGGTCGGTGACGCGAATCGCTTCATAAGAGAAGTTAGCGGCAATTTCCTCCATCATCTCGACGGCATTCTGCTGCGCTTTCTCATGGGAGATTTTTTTGCTGCGCGCTTCATCTTCGACGGCTTTTTCAATGGCTTTGGATTGCAGCAGACGATTAAACAGATCCTGACGCGCCGGTAAACGCGGACCGATTGCCGCCAGGCGCTGACGGGCAAAATGGATGCGCGCCACGCGAGCCAGCTTCTGGGCGATCGACTGATCCGTACCGTGTTCGGTTGCCATGCGGCGAAGCGAAACGGTAGGCGAGAAACGGACAAAACTGTCGCGCCCGTGCCAGATAACCGCAAAGAACTTCTGCACCCCGTTCAGCACCCGCAGGTGTGGCGTAGCTTCGCCCTGGACTTCACGTCCTGGCGCGCGGCCAAACATCACGGTGACCGGCAGCATCTGAATATCGAGCTTAGGATTATTGCGATGCAGGTCGAGGTAATCGTGAAAGATTTTCACCGATTCCACACTGGGCACAAAATAGGGGAATACGCGCGGGCCATTGTGAATAAACACGTGGCGCGGCAGCAGTGAACCATCAATCTCCAGTGGAGAGAGCGGGTCGGGCAGATGATGCCGCAGACACTGTGCACGTAAAGTCAGTAAGTCAGCCTTCGAATCGTAAGGCAAAACATACATAATAGGTCGGGTCGGATCCAGACCATGTTCAGACACAGGATCGGCCGGAATGGCCTTACTTTTTACCAAAAAGGAGAGTGGTAAATTAAGCAATTTGTAATAGAGTTTACGCCAACCTGACATAGACAACATGAAGCCTCTTGTTAGCAAAGCGCCGCAAGCATAGCAGAAAGCGCAGCGAATATCTGTGGTGGTGCCAATTGCACGCAGCCCAGACATTGACGTCAATCCGATGAAAGGGTTCCCACATCATGGCAAATAATGCCACCGGACTTATCAGAATTGTAAAAGCCGCAGGTTACTCATGGCAGGGACTGCGAGCCGCCTGGCAACATGAAGCGGCGTTTCGCCAGGAAGCACTGGCTGCGCTGGTCGCTATTATTATCGCGTGCTGGCTGGATGTCGATGTGATCTCCCGCATCCTTATGATTGGGGCGGTGGTGCTGGTGGTCATTGTCGAAATCCTCAATAGCGCCATTGAAGCGGTGGTTGACCGCATCGGCCAGGAGCATCATCCGCTGGCGGGCCGGGCAAAGGACATGGGCTCTGCGGCGGTACTGATCAGCATCTTACTGGCCCTGTTTGTGTGGATCGCGCTCCTCTGGACACATTTGCGATAAGCCTTCCATAACGCGCCTGAGGGCGCGTTTTCCCTGACAATCGGTTTCCATTTCGCCAATACCTGTATATACTCACAGCGACTGTATAAACAACCAGGGGGCGGGATGAAAGCATTAACCAGCAGACAGCAGCAGGTCTATGACCTGATTCGCGACCATATTTCTTCAACGGGCATGCCGCCTACGCGTGCAGAGATTGCCGCGCAGCTGGGCTTCCGCTCGCCGAATGCGGCAGAAGAGCATCTGAAAGCGCTGGCGCGCAAAGGCGTCATCGAGATCGTTTCCGGTGCATCGCGTGGCATTCGTCTGTTAATGGAAGAAGAAGCCTCTGAAGGGCTGCCGTTGATTGGCCGGGTTGCTGCCGGTGAGCCGATCATGGCGCAGGAACATATCGAAACCCATTACAAAGTGGATCCGGGCCTGTTTAAGCCGTCTGCTGACTTCCTTCTGCGCGTCAGTGGAATGTCGATGAAAGATATCGGGATTATGGACGGCGACCTGCTCGCGGTCCATAAAACCCAGGATGTGCGCAATGGCCAGGTTGTCGTTGCCCGCATTGATGATGAAGTCACCGTTAAACGCTGGAAAAAGCAGGGTGCTATCGTGCATCTGCTGCCCGAAAACAGCGATTTCGACCCGATTGTTGTCGATACCCGTGCTCAGTCGCTGACTATTGAAGGTCTGGCGGTTGGCGTGGTCCGTAACGGCGAGTGGCTCTGATTGTGAGGGCTACGTGCATTCGCCTTTTCTGATGCTATTCTGTCTGCCCTAATTTTGTCGCCTGCTTTACTGCAGCGACACTGAGCACGGAACGGCGAATGCGCTTTATCACGGCAACGGATAAAAATCTCTGGCGGCTTGCGCTGCCGATGATCCTTTCAAATATCACCGTTCCCTTACTGGGAGTGGTCGATACTGCAGTTATTGGTCATCTCGACAGCCCTGTCTATCTTGGCGGGGTTGCGGTCGGGACCACAGTGACCAGCTTCCTCTTTATGCTGCTGCTTTTCCTTCGAATGAGTACCACTGGCCTGACGGCACAGGCGTTTGGTGCGGGCGATAAAACCGCTCTTGCACGTGCGCTGACGCAGCCGCTGATTATTGCGCTGCTGGCAGGTATCCTGTTCATCGCTTTACGTTATCCGATTATTCAGCTGGCGACCCATCTGGTTGGCGGCAATCCTGATGTTCTGGAACAGGCGGCGCTGTTTATTCAGATTCGCTGGCTCAGTGCGCCTGCCACCCTGGCCAACCTGGTGATTCTGGGCTGGCTGCTGGGTGTGCAGTATGCACGCGCGCCGGTGATCCTGCTGGTGGTAGGCAATCTGGTTAACATCGTGCTCGATCTCTGGCTGGTGATGGGGCTGCACTGGGGTGTCGCGGGGGCAGCAACCGCCACGGCGCT
This sequence comes from Pantoea sp. RCC30.1, assembly GCF_058148845.1. Taxonomy (NCBI): domain Bacteria; kingdom Pseudomonadati; phylum Pseudomonadota; class Gammaproteobacteria; order Enterobacterales; family Erwiniaceae; genus Pantoea; species Pantoea sp. RCC30.1. The sequence continues at coordinate 26,341 of NZ_JBXUHX010000028.1, forward strand.
GGCGGAGTACATCACGCTGGGCGTCGGCGGCATCATGGTCTGGCGGGTGTTAAAGCTGCGCGGTATTACGCTAAACCTGCTGAAGCAGAGCTGGCGCGGTGACAGCGGCCGGCTGCTGCGACTGAACCGGGACATCATGCTGCGCTCCCTGATGCTGCAGCTCTGTTTCGCCTCGCTGACCGTGCTGGGCGCACGGCTGGGTCCGGATGTGGTAGCAGTTAACGCGGTATTACTGATGTTCATTACCTTTACTGCCTACGCGCTGGATGGTTTTGCCTACGCGGTTGAAGCTTTTGCCGGCGAAGCGCATGGCGCAAAAGATGGCAGTAAATTGCAGCACGTCTGGCACTCCGCCTGTCGGCAGGCGGTGGTGGTAGCGCTGTTCTTCTCGCTGGTTTATGCCATTTTTGGCCCGCAGATTGTCACCCTGCTGACCTCTCTTGAGTCACTGCAGCAGACAGCTGATCGCTATCTGGTCTGGCAGATAATCATGCCGCTGATCGGCGTCTGGTGTTATCTGCTGGATGGGATGTTCATCGGAGCGACGCGCGGACGCGAGATGCGTAACAGCATGGTCGTGGCGGCGGCAGGCTACTTTCTGACGCTGCTCAGTGTACCGGTGCTGGGCAACCACGGCCTGTGGCTGGCGGTGACGGTTTTCCTGGCGCTGCGCGGCCTGTCACTGTGGCTCATCTGGCGTAAGCACTGGCGTCAGAACAGCTGGTTTGATGCCTGATCCTGCAGGGTTGACTCGGGGTTGATACAGATTATTCCGTATTATTCTACAGTTATTAAACTGTCTGCTATATTTAACTTTAAGCATCGCAGTTAACTAGCGATTTATATCGTTATTTTGTTAAGCAGCAAGATAATCATTAAACCCGAGGATTGGAGGTCTGCCATGAATAAAGACGAAGCGAGCGGCAACTGGAAGCAGTTCAAAGGCAAAATGAAAGAGAAATGGGGCAAGCTGACCGACGATGACATGCAGGTTATCGAAGGTAAACGCGATCAGCTGGTCGGTAAAATCCAGGAACGTTACGGCTATGCGAAAGATGAAGCAGAGCGCGAAGTGACGGACTGGGAAGGCAAGAACAAAGATCACCGCTGGTAATCAGGGTATCCCGTTAATCAGCTGAAACCGCTTCGGTGTGCCCGCACCGGAGGGTACAGGGATGGAAACGCACAAGGATGTGCAGATTACCCGCGTTTTCCCCGCTTTTTACCTTCATCCTGATGATCATGTTCGCAGCTTTCATGATGCGTACAGGCTTCAACGGCGGCACAACTTTCACATAAACCATGTGCTTCAATCACGCTATGGCGTAATGCAAACTGCGCCTCACCCGCCAGCGTCGCGATAATCTTCTCCACCCCCTGCGCCTGCTTTTCTGTAACGGCGGCACAGCGGTCACAGACCAGCATCACCGACGTATGAGCTGGTGCTTCAAAGTGGTGACACATGACGTAGCTGTTGTTGGATTCCACCCGATGAATGAAACCCTGCTCAAGCAGGAAATCCAGCGCACGATAGACGGTAGGTGGTTTAGCCTGCGGTTCGCTGACGCGAAGCTGATCCAGCAGATCGTAGGCGCTGATTGAGCCGGGCTGTTCAGCCATCAGGCGCAACACTTCAGCACGCTGTGAAGTCAGACGCACACCGCGCTGCAGGCACATTTTTTCGGCCTGAATCAAAATTTGCTGCGACGTCATGTTAGTCATGAAAATTCTCCGCTGGATAAGTGATGTTATTTTATCACATATAGTTTCGCGGTGCTGAGGTGGGTTTTCGTCTGAAAGAACAGCATTATTTGCCTGATAAAGCAGCATAATTAGAATTTAAGCCGCCTTTAATCTCAAATCTGACGACAAATCAGATCCATTCTGAATCGACCTGAAGCGGAATTGGTTGGCATTTTGCTTTGCATCTCACTGAGTTAAGAAGTAATGTTCAGAAAGACTTAATAAAAGTCTGGCATTATTTGAAATTTCCAGGCGCAGTCTGAACTATTACAACGGTTTTTTGATTGGAAAACGTCCAATCCTTTGAATTAAGGCACTGTTTCCTTTGAATTCACAGCAATAACGCGTTAGCCAGGGTTCACAATAGGGCTAACAAACTATTCAGTCGTTGAATGTTTCAATGGCAATTTCTCAGGTGATGGCAGGCAAATGGTGAAAAAACCCGCACAACGCTCAGCGCTGAAGTACTCCGCTGTAGCGACCGCGCTTTTCCTTTCTTCTTCCGCCATGGCGGCAGGGACCTGGTATGATGCACGTAATGACGCCATGGGCGGTACCGGCGTAGCATCTTCTCTTTACGGCTCCGCAGTGCTGGCGAACCCGGCATTGATGACGCGTGCTAAACCCGACGATAACGTCAGCATTATTATTCCCTCAGCCGGTATTCAGGTTACTGACAAAGATAAGCTGATCGACAAAGTGGATGACATCACCGATACCGTTGATCGCTACCGCGACGTTGTTGGCAACCTCACTTTTGCAGATTTTTTCCGTGTTAACTCTGAACTGCGCGCTGCCTCAGGTGATGTTGCTGATAAGCTAAGCGATTTGCGCGGTAACAAAGCAGACGGTACTGCCGGCGCGGCTGTTGCCGTTACCATCCCTAATGAAACTCTGCCTTTCGCCTTTATCACCAAAGCCTACGGGACAGCGCACGTCCGCGCTAACGTGGTACAGAGTGATATTGACTACCTGCGCAGTATAGAAAACGGGGCGTTTCCTCGTCCTGGCGATCAAAATAACCTGCGCTCCAGCGCGAATGGCTTAGCGGCGCTGACCACCGATTACGGTGTAGCGGTAGCGCATGAGTTCACCATCGGCGGTCAGCCGGTATCAGTAGGCGTGACGCCGAAAGTGCAGAAAACCTGGCTCTATAACTACACCGCCAGCATCTACAACTACGACAAGAACGACATCAACAATAGTAAGTATCGCAGCACCGACACTGGCTTTAACGTTGATGCCGGTCTGGCGACCACCTTTGCTGAAAACTGGACGCTGGGTCTGACCGGACAGAACCTGGTTTCGCGCGATCTGCAGACCAAAGAGGTCAACGGTTACCGCGACACCTACCAGATTCGCCCGCTGGTCACCACTGGTCTGTCCTGGGATAAAGGTCCGTTTACTGTGGCGGGCGATGTGGATCTGACTGAAACCAAACGCTTCAAAAGCCAGGATAACAGCCAGTATGCGGCTGTGGGCGCGGAATACCGTGTACTTGACTGGCTGCAGCTGCGTGGCGGTTATCGTGCGGATATGCGTTCTCATGACGAGAATGTCGTCACGGCAGGTTTCGGTGTGTCACCGTTTAACAAAGCCGTCCATCTGGATCTGGCTGGCTCAGTGGGTGCTAACAACACCTGGGGCGCGATGATGCAGCTGGGCTTTAACTTCTAAGCGCGTTATTCAGGCTGTTCGGGGGCGGGCGATGCACTATCGCCCGCCCTTGTGTTATCCTTGCACAGAATTCCATCACCTTTAATTACCGGATTGTCTGCGCTTCATGCCTAATTTCTCTTCGCAACGTTTCTCTATCGCCCCTATGCTCGACTGGACCGATCGTCACTGTCGCTATTTTCATCGTCAGCTGACCGGTGACACGCTGCTCTATACCGAAATGGTGACCACGGGCGCGATCATTCATGGCAAAGGGGATTACCTGGCTTACAGTGAGGCTGAACATCCGGTCGCCTTACAGCTTGGCGGAAGCGATCCGGCGGCGCTGGCGCAGTGTGCGAAGCTGGCAGAGCAGCGCGGCTACGATGAAGTGAATCTTAATGTCGGCTGTCCCTCTGATCGGGTGCAGAATGGCCGTTTCGGCGCCTGCCTGATGGCTGAGGCGAATCTGGTCGCAGATGCCATTAAAGCGATGCGCGACGTGGTCTCCATTCCGGTCACGGTGAAAACCCGTATCGGTATTGATGAGCTGGACAGCTATGAATTCCTGACCGACTTTATCGGCACGGTGGCGGGACGCGGTGAGTGCGAGACATTTATCATCCATGCGCGCAAAGCCTGGCTCTCCGGCCTCAGCCCCAAAGAGAACCGCGAAATTCCACCGCTGGATTACCCCCGCGTCTATCAGCTGAAACGCGATTTTCCGCAACTGACGATCGCGCTTAATGGCGGCGTGAAAACGCTTGAAGAGGCACAGACTCATCTGCAGCACCTCGATGGCGTGATGATGGGACGTGAAGCCTATCAAAACCCCGGCATTCTGGCGCAGGTCGATCAGACATTGTTTGGTCGTCAGCATCCGCCGGCTAACCCGGTGGAAGTGGTACGCGCCATGTATCCCTATATTGAAGCGGAACTGGCGAAGGGCACGTATCTGGGACACGTTACACGCCATATGCTGGGCCTGTTCCAGGGTATTCCGGGTGCCCGCCAATGGCGACGCCACCTGAGTGAAAACGCCCACAAGCCGGGTGCTGATGTCCGTGTGCTTGAAGCGGCGCTGGCGCTGGTCGCCGATAAGATCCCTCAGGAAGCCTGACGCCTCATCGGAACCCAAAAAAACCAGCTCTGAAGGCTGGTTTTTTTTACGCCATTTTGTGGTTTTTCTCACCAGGTTGCTCTTTCCTGATTATCACTTATTTGCTAAAAATCAATGATTTAACTATTGGCACGCTTTTTGTAATAACGATAACAATCAATCTCAAAAAGGAGCGCTGACGTGGAAATATTATTCGTATTAGGGTTTTTCCTGATGCTGTTGCTGACCGGCGTTTCGCTGTTAGGCGTGCTGGCGGCACTGGTGGTCGCAACCATCGTGATGTTTGTCGGTGGACTGTTTGCAATTGTTATTAAAGTGTTGCCATGGCTGGTGCTGGCGGTGATTGCTGTGTGGCTGCATCGTGCCTTTTTTGGCGACAGCGATGAGCGAGCGCGTCGTAAGCTGAGAAGTAAGATCAACAGGTTAGACCGCAAAGGCTGGCGCTAAATGCGGTAGCGATCACAGTGTGAGAGATTGTTCAGGGCTGATCTGCAATTAAACATATTTTTTACTTATGTTTTCTGGCAGGATGCCTGTCGTCAAATCGATGTGCCATCGACTCGACATGAATTCATCGCCGCTGTCCCTACACCAGCGCGAACAAAAAATAAAAAAAAGAAGAGGGCTTCCCACCGGAAGCCCTTTTTGTTGCCTGCGATTACGGAATTAACAGACAGGATCCTTGGGTGGCGCGGCTCTCCAGCATCTGGTGCGCCTTACTGGCCTGTTTCAGCGCAAACTTCTGCTGCTCCGGCACATCCACTTTAATTGCGCCGCTTGCCAGCAGCGAGAACAATTCGGCGCTGGCGGTTTCCATCTCCTGACGGTTGGTGACATAGCCAAACAGTGAAGGACGAGTCACAAACAGCGAGCCTTTCTTATTCAGAATGCTGAGATCAACGCCGGTCACCGGACCAGAAGCATTACCAAAACTCACCATCAGGCCATGACGACGCAGCGAGTCCAGCGACGCTTCCCAGGTATCTTTGCCCACGGAGTCATACACCACTGCCACTTTTTTCCCTTCCGTCAGTTCGCTGACGCGCTGCGCAATATTCTCTTCGCGATAGTTAATGGTCGCCCAGGCACCGGCATTTTTCGCCATCGTGGCCTTTTCTGCTGAGCCCACGGTACCAATCAAATGCGCGCCCAGCGCTTTTGCCCACTGACAGGCGATTAACCCGACGCCGCCAGCGGCAGCATGAAACAGGAAGGTTTCACCGGCGCTGATTTTATAGGTCTGGCGCAGCAGATATTGCGTGGTCAGTCCTTTCAGAAAGCTGGCTGCACCCTGCTCAAAGCTGATTGCTTCCGGAAGATGCATCAGGCGATCTTCTGCCACGTTGTGCACTTCGCTATAGGCACCCATAGCCGCCATGCAGTAGACTACGCGATCGCCGGGTTTAAACTGGGCCACACCACGGCCTACGCGCGACACGACACCCGCGGCTTCCGTCCCCAGACCAGAGGGAAAACCGGCAACCGGATAAAGCCCGCTGCGAACATAAGTATCGATGTAATTAATCCCGATAGCGCGATTCTCAACCTGCACTTCATGTTCAGCGGGGTCAGCAGGTTCGAAATCCGTCCACTCTAAAACGTCCGGGCCGCCATGCGCGCTGAACTGAATACGCTTTGCCATTCTGACTCCTGTGATTGTTTCATCATGAGGGTGAGGCACGCACCCCAACTAAGGTATACTTGCGCGTCCCCACAGAAGATCGGTAATGCATTCACTATGGCAGGAAATAAACCCACCAACAAATCGAACGAAACGCAGGATCGCCAGCTCGCAGGCGTGAAAATGCCCCCGCATTCTCTGGAAGCGGAGCAGTCGGTGCTCGGTGGGTTAATGCTGGATAACGAGCGCTGGGATAACGTCTCTGAGCGCGTCGTCGCGAATGACTTTTACAACCGCTCGCATCGGCTGATTTTTTCCGAGATGCAGCGGCTGCTGGAAAACAGCAAGCCCATTGACCTGATTACGCTCTCCGAATCGCTGGAAACCCGTGGCGAACTGGAGATGGCGGGCGGCTTTGCCTATCTGGCTGAACTGGCGAAAAATACCCCGAGCGCGGCGAACATCGGCGCTTATGCTGACATCGTGCGCGAACGTGCGGTGGTGCGCGAGATGATCTCCGTCGCCAACCAGATTGCCGATGCCGGTTACGATCCGCAGGGACGTAACAGCGAAGAACTGCTCGACTTCGCGGAGTCGAACGTCTTTAAAATTGCGGAAGCGCGCGCGGATAAAGATGCTGGCCCGAAAAACATTGAGCAGATTCTGGAATCGACAGTCTCCCGTATCGAATCGCTCTATCAGACCCCGCACGATGGCGTCACTGGCGTCGATACCGGCTATCAGGATCTGAATAAAAAGACCGCGGGCCTGCAGGGCTCTGACCTGATTATTGTCGCCGCACGTCCGTCGATGGGTAAAACCACGTTTGCGATGAACCTATGCGAAAACGCCGCCATGCTGCAGGAGAAGCCGGTGCTGATCTTCAGTCTGGAGATGCCCAGCGAGCAGATCATGATGCGTATGCTGGCCTCGCTCTCCCGCGTCGATCAGACTCGCATCCGAACCGGACAGCTGGATGATGAGGACTGGGCGCGTATCTCCGGTACCATGGGCATCCTGCTGGAGAAGAAGAACATGTACATTGATGACTCTTCTGGCCTGACGCCTACCGAAGTACGTTCGCGTGCCCGGCGCATCTACCGTGAAAACGGTGGCTTGAGCATGATCATGATCGACTATTTGCAGTTGATGCGCGTCCCGGCGCTTTCGGACAACCGTACGCTGGAAATTGCGGAGATCTCCCGCTCGCTGAAAGCACTGGCCAAAGAGCTGAATGTGCCGGTAGTGGCGCTGTCGCAGCTTAACCGCTCACTGGAACAGCGTGCTGACAAGCGTCCGGTCAACTCGGATCTGCGTGAATCGGGTTCGATCGAGCAGGATGCGGATTTGATTATGTTTATCTATCGCGATGAGGTTTACCACGAAAACAGCGATCTCAAAGGGATCGCCGAGATCATTCTGGGTAAACAGCGTAACGGCCCAATCGGTACAGTGCGCCTGACCTTTAACGGCCAGTGGTCGCGCTTTGATAACTACGCTGGCCCGCAATACGACGACGAATAATCCCCGGTTTGTGCTGTCATGCACGATCTGTGCATGACAGCCCCCATCATCTGAAAATAGTGTTGGACAACCTCTCGGGTTATCGGGTTATCTGTAACAAAGCGACGCCCATCACGCTGTGGAAACGGAATGACTCACGTAGACGATTACGACCTTAAAATCCTGACTTTATTACAATCTAACGGCCGTCTGACCAATCAGGAACTCAGCGATCTGGTTGGCCTTTCCGCCTCACAATGTTCCCGCCGCCGTATCAATCTGGAACAGGCTAAACTCATCCTGGGTTATCACGCCCGGCTATCGCCCGATGCCATCGGGCTTGGCATGGTGGGATTAATAGAGGTGCGCTTAATCAACCACACCGCCGAATATGTTGAGAGTTTTCACCGCATGGTGGAGCAGGAGCAGGCGATCGTGGATGCCTATAAAACTACCGGCGACGCTGACTATCTGCTCAAAGTGGCGGTGGCCGATCTCAATTCTCTCAGTGCGTTAATCAGCCAGTTAGTCGCGGGCCACCAGAGCGTTTCCCATGTGAAAACCTCGGTGGTGCTGGGAAGAATGAAAGAGAACGGGCTGATGATGCTGCCTGAGCAGAAGACGCGCTAAAAAGGTGCATGCTGTGCGGTTTTGGTGCACACTTTCGGTAATAAGTGCAATTAACACGCATCGTAACGGAATTTAACGCATAGGTTGACGGTATCATCCGCAATTGATGCACAAAGTTCTTTTATTAAGCGCCTTAGATATCAACAGGATATCGTGGACATCGGGTTTACAGTCGTTCAATGCTGTGGCGATGGTGCGTTTTTTGCATCAGGACCGCATCATTTGCACTGAGAAAACCCCTATGGATAACATCGCAGAACCCTCCCGCGTCCCGCATTCGCGCATTGAAGATGCGCTGGCGATGGTGCTTGGCACCCTGATGGTCTCATTCGGCGTCATTATGCTGAAACAGGCGGGCGCGCTGACCGGCAGCACCGCAGGCATCGCCTTTCTGATCAGCTATCTCTCGCCGCTCTCGTTCGGCAGCGCGTTCTTCCTGATCAACATCCCTTTTTACTGGCTGGCGGTAAAACGCATGGGCTGGGAATTTACCCTGAAAACCTTCTGTGCCGTCGGGCTGGTTTCGCTGTTCACCCAGCTGCACCCGCTGTTCGTCCACTTTTCTGCTATTAACCCCTTCTATGCGACACTGTTCGGTAACGTCATCATGGGAATCGGGTTTATAGTGTTATTTCGTCATAAGGCGAGTCTGGGCGGCATCAATATTCTGGCCCTGTGGCTACAGGATCGCTTTGGGATCCGCGCGGGTAAACTGCAGATGGCGGTTGATACCTGCGTCGTGCTGGCGTCACTGTTTGTGGTGAGTGGCCCCATCCTGCTCGCGTCGATCGCGGGTGCGGTGATCCTGAATCTGATTATTGCAATGAACCACCGTCCGGGACGATATCGGGTTTAACCGTATCTTACCTCTGGACCAATCATGGAGACCTACACCGTGTTTCAAAACGTTGATGCCTATGCTGGCGATCCGATTCTGTCGTTGATGGAAGCTTTCAAACAAGACCCACGCGAGCACAAAGTTAACCTGAGTATCGGGCTCTATTATGATGAAAAGGGCATCATCCCGCAGCTAAAGGCCGTAGCGGCTGCCGAAGAGCAGCTCTATGCTGAGCCACATCAGGCATCGCTCTATCTGCCGATGGAAGGACTGAACAGCTACCGTAGTGCGATTGCACCGCTACTGTTTGGTGCCGATCATCCGGTGTTAAACGCAGGCCGAATCGCCTCTATTCAGACGCTGGGTGGTTCTGGTGCGCTGAAAGTGGGTGCGGATTTCCTGAAGCGTTACTTCCCGCAGTCTGCGGTCTGGGTCAGTGATCCGACCTGGGAAAACCACGTTGCGATTTTTAATGGCGCAGGTTTTGAGGTTAATACCTATCCCTGGTATGACGCAGAGACCCACGGTGTGCGGTTTGATGCCTTTATCAGCACCCTGAAAACCCTGCCAGCGCAGAGCATCGTGCTACTGCATCCCTGCTGTCATAACCCGACCGGCGCTGACCTGACTGATGCACAGTGGGATCAGACCGTTGAGGTGCTGAAAGCACAGCAGCTGATTCCTTTCCTGGATATCGCCTATCAGGGCTTTGGTGCCGGCATGCAGCAGGATGCCTATGCGCTGCGCGCAGTCGCGGCGGCGGGCCTGCCTGCGCTGGTGAGCAACTCCTTCTCCAAAATTTTCTCGCTCTATGGCGAGCGCGTGGGCGGTCTCTCTATCGTCTGTGACAGCGCCGAAGAGTCAGCGCGTGTGCTGGGCCAGTTAAAAGCTACGGTTCGCCGCAACTACTCCAGTCCGCCGAATTTCGGTGCGCAGGTTGTCGCGCGCGTACTCAACGATGACGAGCTGAAAGCCAGCTGGCTGGCTGAAGTGGAAGCGATGCGCTTACGCATTCTGGACATGCGTCAGTCGCTGGTGGACGTGCTGAGCACCGCACTACCAGGTAAAAACTTCGACTACCTGCTGAAGCAGCGTGGCATGTTCAGCTATACCGGCCTGAGTGTGCAGCAGGTCGATCGTCTGCGTAACGAATTTGGCATCTATCTGGTGGGCAGCGGCCGCATGTGTGTGGCCGGTCTGAACAGCAAAAATGTGCATCAGGTCGCTGAAGCCTTTGCCGCCGTGATGTAAAGGCAGCCAGGCTGTTAAAAAACCGTCAGGGTTATCTCTGGCGGTTTTTTTATGGGTCAGGGTTTACCTTTCGGCGACATGCTGCACACTTAAACGGGGTAACCGTTTCAGGAATAAGCTATGTGGCATCAACAAACTATTACGCTGAGCGCGAAGCCGCGCGGGTTTCATCTGGTCACCGATGAGATCGTGAACGCGCTCTCCGGACTGCATGATATCAAAACCGGTCTGCTGCATCTGCTGTTGCAGCACACCTCGGCGTCGTTAACCTTAAATGAGAATTGCGACCCGACAGTGCGCAGCGACATGGAACAGCATTTCATGCGGCACGTGCCGGAGAATGCGCCTTATCAGCACGACTACGAAGGGCGGGATGATATGCCGGCGCACATCAAATCGTCGACCTTAGGGGTTTCGTTGTTATTACCGGTTCAGCGGGGACGTCTGGTGCTGGGCACCTGGCAGGGTATCTGGCTGGGCGAGCATCGCATTGAGGGCGGTGCCAGGCGGATTGTCGCCACTTTACAAGGGGAATCGTAATGAATAACTCAGACTTACTGACCTATTGCATGAGCAAGCCGGGCGCGGAGCAGAGCGTCCATAGTGACTGGAAAGCCACGCAGATCAAAAGCAACGGTGTGCTGTTTGCAATGGTACATGAAGTCAAAGGGCGGCCAGCGGTCTCGCTGAAATCGACGCCTGCGCTGGCCGAATTACTGCGCGAAGAGCATAGCGACATCATTCCCAGCGAGCATCTGAACAAGTCACACTGGAGCACGCTGTTCCTGGACGGTTCGCTGAAAGATTCGCAGATTTACTATCTGGTGGATGCCTCATTCCAGCAGGTTGCAGCTGCCCGCTAAACGGCAATAAAAAACCCTCTTACCTGGGTAAGAGGGTTCAGAGGCAGTGGGTTACGCGGCAGGCTGCTCGCGCAGGGTATTGATGTCGATAACGAAGCGGTATTTCACATCGCTTTTCAGCATGCGTTCATAGGCTTCATTGATCTGGTCTATCGCGATCAGTTCAATGTCTGACGTAATGCCGTGCTCACCACAGAAATCGAGCATCTCCTGGGTCTCTGCGATGCCGCCGATCAGTGAACCGGCAAGGCTGCGACGTTTAAAGATCAGGTTAAATACCTGCGGTGCCGGGTGATCGTGTTCCGGTGCACCCACCAGCGTCATGTTGCCATCCAGCTTCAGCAGGGTGATGAACGGGTTGAGATCGTGCTGAGCCGCCACGGTATTCAGAATGAAGTCAAAGCTGTTTGCGTGCTGCGCCATCTGCTCCGGATCTTTGGAGATCACGACTTCATCGGCACCCAGACGTTTGCCATCTTCAATTTTGGATGGTGAGGTGGTGAACAGCACCACATGCGCGCCCATGGCATGCGCAATCTTCACGCCCATATGGCCCAGGCCGCCTAAGCCTACGATACCTACTTTCTTGCCAGGACCGACATTCCAGTGACGCAGCGGCGAATAGGTGGTGATACCGGCACACAGCAGCGGTGCCACGCCTGCCAGCTCCAGGTTCTCCGGAATGCGCAGTACAAAACCTTCATCAACCACCATCGACGTTGAGTATCCGCCGTAGGTAATGGCGCCGGTTTCGCGATCTTCGCCGTTATAGGTGCCGACAAAGCCGTTTTCGCAATACTGCTCCAGACCCTGCTGACAGCTCGGACAGCCGCGGCATGAATCGACCATGCAGCCAACGCCGACCAGATCGCCGACTTTGTATTTCTGCGTCTGCGGACCAACGGCAGTCACGCGACCGACGATTTCATGACCCGGAACCACAGGGAAAATGGTGTTTTTCCATTCATTTCGGGCCTGGTGCAGGTCTGAGTGGCAAACGCCACAGAACAGCACTTCAAGCTGAACGTCATGGGCGCGCAGCTCACGCGGCTTAAAATCGAACGGTGCCAGTTTGGATTTTGCATCCTGAGCAGCATACGCATGCGTAATATTCATGGTGTCTCCAGTTTCGATGTGTCGTGAGTGTTATTCGATGATGTGCAGCAGCGTTGATGTGCTGCGAAAACAGGGCGACGCCACGGGCGTGCCGAAGAGGAACCGCTTAAGGATAGTCAGCGTGGGGAAAAGCGTATATGCCTATACATGTCTGAATCTTGCCTGATTCTGCATTTTTCTGGCTGAATCGGCAGAGGAGAGTAAAAGGCCCGCACGTGGCGGGCCTGAAAAAATTACTTCTGTAACAGAGGTTTCAGGAAGCGTGCGGTATGTGATTTCTCACAATCCGCCACGGTTTCTGGCGTACCCGCCACCAGGATTTCACCGCCGCCGCTGCCGCCTTCCGGACCGAGATCCACAATCCAGTCTGCAGTTTTGACCACATCGAGGTTGTGCTCAATCACTACGATGGTGTTGCCCTGATCGCGCAGCTTATGCAGCACTTCCAGCAGCTGCTCGATATCGGCAAAGTGCAGGCCAGTGGTCGGCTCATCCAGAATGTAGAGCGTCTGACCAGTGCCACGCTTCGACAGCTCACGCGCCAGCTTCACACGCTGGGCTTCACCGCCGGAAAGGGTAGTGGCGGACTGACCGAGGCGAATGTAGGTGAGACCCACATCGATCAGCGTCTGCAACTTACGCGCCAGCGCTGGCACCGCATCGAAGAACTCACGTGCCTCTTCAATGGTCATTTCCAGCACTTCGTGAATGCTCTTGCCTTTGTATTTCACTTCCAGCGTTTCACGGTTATAGCGTTTGCCTTTGCACTGGTCGCACGGCACATAAATGTCCGGCAGGAAGTGCATCTCGACTTTCAGCACACCATCGCCCTGACAGGCTTCACAGCGTCCGCCACGTACGTTAAAGCTGAAGCGGCCCGGATTGTAGCCGCGCGAACGCGCTTCCGGCACGCCCGCAAACAGTTCACGCACCGGGGTGAAGATGCCGGTGTAGGTGGCCGGGTTGGAGCGTGGTGTACGGCCAATCGGGCTCTGGTCGATGTCGATCACTTTGTCGAAGTGCTCCAGTCCCATCACCTCACGGTAAGGTGCCGGTTCGGCGATAGTCGCGCCGTTCAGCGCCCGCTGGGCAATCGGGAAGAGCGTATCGTTGATCAGGGTGGATTTACCCGAGCCTGAAACCCCGGTAATACAGGTGAACAGCCCGACCGGTAGCGTCAGCGTGACATCTTTGAGGTTGTTGCCACGTGCGCCGGTAATCTTCAGCACTTTGGCCGGATCGCCTTTGACGCGTTCCTCTGGCACCACAATGCCGCGCTTGCCGCTCAGGAACTGGCCGGTCAGAGACGCGTCTTCCGCCATAATCTGATCAACAGTTCCTTCAGCGACGACCTGTCCGCCATGCACACCTGCACCCGGACCGATGTCGATCACATGGTCAGCGGCACGAATCGCGTCTTCATCATGCTCAACCACGATCACCGTGTTACCGAGGTCGCGCAGATGAATCAGGGTACCAAGCAGACGTTCGTTGTCGCGCTGATGCAGGCCGATTGAAGGCTCATCCAGCACATACATTACTCCAACCAGACCGGCACCGATCTGACTGGCCAGACGGATACGTTGTGCTTCACCGCCGGACAGGGTTTCAGCAGAGCGTGACATCGACAGGTAGTTCAGGCCGACGTTGACCAGGAAGCTCAGGCGATCGCCAATCTCTTTCAGGATTTTCTCGGCGATCTGCGCACGCTGGCCGCTGAGTTTCATGTTTTCAAAGAAGGACATTGCATGGCCGATGCTCATCTCAGAGATGGTCGGCAGCGTGGTGTTCTCTACGAAAACGTGGCGCGCTTCACGACGCAGACGGGTACCTTCACAGCTGGCACAGGCGCGGTTGCTGATAAATTTCGCCAGCTCTTCGCGTACCGCTGAGGATTCGGTCTCTTTGTAGCGGCGCTCCATGTTATTGAGCACGCCTTCAAACGGATGACGGCGAACCGACGTATCGCCGCGATCGTTGATGTACTTAAATTCGATACTCTCTTTGCCTGAACCGTACAGAATCACTTTCTGCACGTTTTCTGGCAGGCTGCCGAACGACGCTTCGATGTCAAAATCGAGGTGTTCCGCCAGCGAACGCAGCATCTGGAAGTAGTAGAAGTTGCGGCGATCCCAGCCGCGAATTGCACCGCCCGCCAGCGAAAGCTCGGGATTCTGCACCACGCGGTCAGGATCAAAATATTGCTGCACGCCCAGACCATCGCAGGTTGGACAGGCACCCGCTGGGTTGTTAAACGAGAACAGGCGCGGCTCCAGCTCGCTCATGCTGTAACCACAGATTGGGCAGGCGAAGTTAGCCGAGAAGAGCAGCTCTTCTGCAGCGCTGTCATCCATGTCCGCCACGATAGCCGTGCCGCCGGAGAGCTCCAGCGTGGTTTCAAACGATTCCGCCAGACGGGTCGCCAGATCTTCACGCACTTTAAAGCGGTCAATGACCACTTCAATGGTGTGCTTCTTCTGCAGTTCAAGTTTTGGCGGATCGGAGAGGTCACACACTTCGCCATCGATACGCGCACGGATATAGCCCTGCGTCGCCAGATTCTCCAGCGTCTTTGTGTGCTCACCCTTACGATCTTTCACCACCGGTGCCAGCAGCATCAGGCGACGGCCTTCAGGCTGGGAAAGTACCTGATCCACCATCTGGCTCACGGTCTGCGCCGCCAGCGGCACATCATGATCCGGGCAGCGCGGTTCGCCTACGCGGGCAAACAGCAAACGCAGATAATCGTGGATCTCAGTGATGGTTCCCACGGTCGAACGTGGGTTATGCGAGGTGGATTTCTGTTCGATGGAAATGGCGGGCGACAAACCTTCGATATGATCGACGTCCGGCTTCTCCATTAACGAAAGAAACTGGCGCGCATACGCAGAGAGCGACTCTACATAGCGGCGCTGACCTTCCGCATACAGCGTATCAAACGCCAGTGAGGATTTACCTGAACCTGACAGGCCGGTCACCACAATGAGTTTGTCGCGTGGGATGGTCAGGTTGATGTTTTTCAAATTATGGGTGCGGGCACCACGAACTTCGATCTTATCCATTCACCTTTCCCGGATTAGCAGCACTCACCGCGCCTTGCCGACACGGCCAGAATAAACGTGTCATTATGGCACAAAAAATAGACTGAATAAATATCCAGTACTCTCGGCCTCGGGAGCGCAGAGGATTAAAACTGGAACCCCGCTCGAAAGTGGGAAACAGACCGCAGGACGTGTTAGAATTGATAGATTAGACTGTATGCATTAACTCATCGGGAGACAGCAACATGGCC
Organism: Pantoea sp. RCC30.1; assembly: GCF_058148845.1. NCBI lineage: Bacteria > Pseudomonadati > Pseudomonadota > Gammaproteobacteria > Enterobacterales > Erwiniaceae > Pantoea > Pantoea sp. RCC30.1. The sequence goes on from NZ_JBXUHX010000028.1 coordinate 41,974, forward strand.
AGTCGTGGCGTTAACAAAGTGATTCTTGTCGGGAATCTGGGTCAGGATCCGGAAGTACGTTACATGCCAAATGGTGGCGCTGTTGCCAACATTACGCTGGCTACTTCTGAAAGCTGGCGCGACAAGCAGACCGGTGAAAACAAAGAGATCACTGAGTGGCACCGTGTGGTGCTGTTTGGCAAACTGGCTGAAGTCGCAGGCGAATACCTGAAAAAAGGGTCGCAGGTCTACATCGAAGGCCAGCTACGCACCCGTAAATGGCAGGATCAGGGTGGCCAGGAACGTTACACCACCGAAGTCGTGGTTAACGTTGGTGGCACCATGCAGATGCTGGGTGGCCGTCAGCAGGGCGGTAACGCCGGTGCGGGTGCACCAGCAGGTGGCGGCGCGCAGGGCGGCGGCAACAATGGCTGGGGTCAGCCGCAGCAGCCGCAGGGCAACAACAACCAGTTCAGTGGCGGCGCGCAGTCTCGTCCGCAGCAGCAGCCACAGAGCGCTCCGGCCAGCAACAACAACGAACCACCAATGGATTTCGACGACGATATTCCATTCTGATTCCGTTGACCAGAGAGTGCAAAAAAGCCCGCTTATGCGGGCTTTTTTTATGCGCGGCTTTCGCTGTCGGTTACGACCATTCAGCCACAATCTCGTCTGTGTTCAGTACCCGTGGCACGTTGTCGGGGATCAGCAGTGAGGCCCACACCTCATTGTGCTGGTTAATCAGCGCTTCGGCGCTGACCCAGCGGCGATCTGCCGTGGTGTGCGCATCAGCGGCAACGGTAATGGCATAGCCCGCACTGGCCCCGACTTTTATCGTGGTATCCAGGCAGTAGTCAGTGGCACAACCGCACACCACAAATTCCTCAACTGCCAGCCTCTTTAACAGCGCGGCCAGCTCAGTTTGCCAGAAGCTGTCGCAGGCGGTTTTAGTGACATAGTGCGCGCCATCAGGCTGAGCGATTTCCGGCAGCAGATTAAAAGCGTCATTACCCTCATACATCACGCCTTCGCGGTGCTGGACAAATATTGTGATATCGGCGCGTTCAGTCAGCCGGTTAATCTGCGCAATCCGTCCCGCCTTGTCGAAGCGTGGTGAGCTGAAGACTCCATTCTGCATATCGATAACCAATACCACGCGCTGTGCCATGCTTAATCCCATCAATCAGAAAAAAACAGTGTTACCTGAGGCGCTACGGATAGCAATCTTTTGCATTTTCACCCAAGTCGCAGGCATGCTAAATAGGCCATCGTTTAAATTAAGGAGAGAGAAGTGGAAGGTGTTCCGGCTAGTTTCCCCTGTGAAAAAGATCGCGCCCGGTTTCAGCAACTCGCTGAGCTGCCCGGTGTGGAACTCTATCAGGCCCACATCTCCCGCTATGCTTTTGAACCTCATACCCATGAAGCCTTTGGGATCGGCACTATCGAAGCCGGCGCGCAGCGTTTTCGCTATCGCGGCACCGAATATACTGCGCCGGAGAACTCGCTGGTCATGATGAACCCGGACGAGCTACATACCGGTGAGTCAGCGTGCGAAGAGGGCTGGCGCTACCAGATGATCTACATTCAGCCGCAACTGATGGATGAACTGACCGGCGATCGCGGCTGGTGGTTCAACGAGGCGTTGCTGACCGATCCACGCGTGGCGCGGCCGCTTTCCCGTCTGCTTGCCACACTCTGGCAGGCGGAGTCTGAACTGGCGCGGCAGAGCCTGCTCGCTGAACTGCTGTTGCAGATTCGTCCGCTGGCACGCATGTCCTCACAGGGCAGACCCGATGCCCGGCATCGTTTTGATCAGGTAAAAGATTTTCTGCGCGCAAACCTCGCAGAACCGGTGCGGCTGAATGAGCTGGCGGCGCTGGCATCGCTTTCGCCGTGGCACTTCTTACGCGCCTTTCGCCAGCACTATCACGTTACGCCGCATCAGATGCTGATGGCTTTCCGGCTTTACGACGCCAAGCAAAGGCTGGCACAGGGGGAAGCGGCCGCCAGCGTTGCGGCGGCGGTGGGATTAACCGATCAGGCCCATCTGACGCGCGCCTTTGCTAACCGTTATGGCGTCACGCCGGGCCGCTATCAAAAACAGGTGCGCCAGCCCTGACACAACCGCAATCTGCTACAAGCATTTCCCGACCGAACCCGCCACACTGCGCTAAAACACCCTATTAAGGAAGAAATCATGTTTGCTGGTGTCATGTATGCCATCACCGCCGGGCTGCTGTGGGGGCTGATCTTTGTCGGGCCGCTGCTGGTGCCTGACTATCCTGGCGCGCTGCAATCGGCGGGACGTTATGTTGCGTTTGGGCTGATTGCGCTGCCGCTGGCCTGGCACGGTCGTCATCGCCTGCGCAAGCTGGCCCGGGCTGACTGGTGTGAGGCGGTAAAGCTCTCGCTGGTGGGAAACCTCTTCTACTATGCGTTTCTGGCGAATGCCATTCAGCGCACTGGCGGGCCGGTCTCCACTATGATTATCGGCACGCTGCCGGTGGTGATCGCCGTCACTGCCAATCTCTGTTACGGCCATCTTGAAGGACGCCTGCCGTGGCGGCGGCTGTTTCCGGCACTGATCATGATGGCGGCCGGATTACTCTGCGTGAATGCGGCGGAGCTACAGAGTCAGGGCCACACGCTTGATCTCAGCCGTTATCTGACCGGTATCGTACTGGCGCTGCTGGCTGTGGTCTGCTGGACCTGGTATCCGCTACGCAATGCCCGCTGGCTGCGCACACATCCCGAACTGCGACCCTCGACCTGGGCAACAGCACAGGGAGTTGTGACGCTGCCGATGGCGCTCATCATGTACGCGCTGGTCAGCGCGCAGCTCGCCTGGCTACAGCCGACTTTTTCGCTCCCGTTTGGGCCGCGTCCTGGGGTGTTTATCTCCCTGATGCTGGCGATTGGTCTGCTCTGTTCCTGGCTGGGGACCTTATGCTGGAACGCAGCCAGCCAGCGTCTGCCCACCGTACTGATGGGGCCACTGATTGTTTTTGAGATTCTTTTCGGCCTGTTGTGGACTTTTCTCTGGTATCAAAGCTGGCCACCCCTGCTCACCGTGACGGGCATTGTTTGTCTGATGGCCGGAGTCCTGTGGGCGATGCGTATCAAACCGCAGCCTCTCGTCGTCGCGATTAAAGAGTAAACCGCGAAGATCGCCAAAAGACCTCTGCCGCGCGGATAACACGCCGCGCGGCTTTTTAAGATTAAACCCTACCCCGATTTGCTCGCTCTCCGGCAGATTTGTGCCGCGAAATCGATTTCATACCGCTGCGTGATTGTACCGCCACCCCCAATTGTCTCTCTCATCCCCCATTCTTCAGTGAAAAAACGGCACTCAGGGTCTGCTAAGCGCAGCCCTTTTCAGTCCTGGGAGGGAGTTACTGCTCAGATATCCGTCATTAATCAGGAAAAATAGCGCAGCATTATGGACGTTACGCTTTTATCAGCGGCTATTTAATGCGGTATGGCCCTGAGAAAGAGAGACCAGAAACCACTATTAACTTCACTCAGTGATAAATGAGTAAGAAAATTCCGCCGCTGCGTTATTAATTAAAGATTAATCTCTGGCATCAATGATGCGCAATGAAGAGAGTGACAAGATAGACACTTAACGTTAGTGATAAGGAGTAATAAACTATCTATCCCGGATTAATCCTGGAGTAAGTTAATGCAATAAGCCCATAGCCGGGAATTAAAACGAAGCCGTAAAATTTGAGTTAGTGCCACCATTAACTGAAAAGTATGATGGTTGTTTTTCGCGCGATGATTAAAGTGGCTTAATAGAATTGAAGGGGATTAGTTCCGACGATTAGCTGGGCTTACGTAAAAATGAAGGGCCCAATCCCGCGTAAACGAGATTGGGAGGGGAAGAATAGCCGTATAATGAGAGACTTTTGCTGTTGTGAATCAATTTTACCGCAAAAAAAGAAGCTTAGCCGTGAAGCCATTCATTAGTTATAAATGGAGCGGAAAAGGGTGCCGCAATTGTCCTGTTAAATGATCTTCATCTCTTCTGGTAAGAACAAATCTCAGCGTTAAGTCTAAAAAGCGCGGTAGCATTGGGTTTAGCGGTTCTCCGTGCCTGACGGATAATGGTATACGCTGCGGCTGATATCTAATAAGCGGCAGCTACGACGGGTACCGATGTCGAAGGTAGTCTGCAGAAAATCCACAGCCTGACGTTTTTCATTAGTCGTAAAGAAGTGCTTCAGAACGCTCTGCAGCATCTCTTTATCCGAGTTGAGCGTCTGCAATTCACGTGTGATGTTTTGCAGTTTTTCTTCCAGCTCCTTGATTTTTCTGCCTTCTTCCGAAGACAACCCAGAAAACTTCTTCTTCCAGCTATAGAACGTGGCTTCAGAGATACCTAACTCTTCACAGATCTCTCTGACTTTCACGCCCGATTCAGAAGCTTTAATGGCATTTGTGATTTGATCTTCGCTGTATCGTGACTTTCTCATAAATGCTCTTACCTTTCTTATCGATTAATGGATGAGAATGACTTTAATAATTTCTGGCACTGTAAGATTTTATTAAGGCAGTATTAAAGTGCGCGAATTGAATTGCGAAGCCTAAATTAAGATATTTAGAAGAAATATCATCATGGGATAAATCTTATTTTATTCTTATCCGGGGGGCGCGCCTTCCTGGAGGGGGATTTTTGTTATAAATTCATCGCATCCAAAATACGAAAAAATACTCCGTGCACTGGATATTTAGCCTGACCGACGTGATTAATATGCCGGGTAGGGCTCTTTGAGGTTGTTTTTATTTTCAGCCTGAAATCGTTTCCATTTGAAGTGATTCGCGCCATTTATAATAAGAATTATCCTGAATTCACTCTCCGGATTATGATTTGCATCTCAATTTTCGGACCAGCTTGGTCTGAAGTCTTACGTTTTCGCCAGGCCCACTGAGCGCTTATTAATTCGTTACAGGGATGTTGTACCGAAGCGGTTGTAGTTGAGTAATACTAAGGAAGAGTCGATGAAATTGAGCGTAATGTCTAATGCCGCCTGGATGATGTCTGAGAAGATCATCTCCGTTTTTGGCGTCATTTTTGTGACGTCTTACGTGGCGAAATCCTTTGGCCCAACGGTGTTTGGCCAGATGGCGTTTTCTACCTCACTATTTGCGATGGTGCAAACCGTTGCAATCTTTGGCACCGAAACCATTCTGTTTAAGCGCGTCAGCAAAAATGCGTCAAAAGGCCTGCGCCTGATGACCATCGCCCGCACGATGCGCATGGTGTTATTGCTGGTCACTTCGGTGCCAGTCTTAATCTGGGTCTGGTACAACATGCAGGAAAACTTCCTGGCATTTGCACTGGCCTCATTTATTGCCTCGGTTTTTGTCACCCAGGACACCTTCAGCGTTTATAACAACGCGCGTCTTGCCTCGCGTCTTAACACCATCGCTAACGCTGTGGGCATGCTGCTGAGTTTCGGCATCAGCTTCACCGTTGCCTGGCTGCGTCTTAATCCGCTGTGGCTGACGCTGTCGATTGTTGCTGTGACCCTGGTGCCTTACCTGATTAAGCGTCACAACTTTTATCAGGACCATCAGGATCAGATGCCGCCGCGCGAAAAGCGCACCGCTTATCTGCGCTATCTGATGTATGCCGGACTGCCGCTGGCGATCTCCAGCATCTTCATCTCGGTGCAGGTCAAGGCAGCGCAGATGTTCCTGGCAGGCACGGCTCCTGCCCGCGACCTTGGCCTGTTTGCGGCGGCGAATACGATTTCCGCCTCCTGGATTTTTATCCCGGTGGCGCTCATTACCTCCTGCTTCACTGAGATCTTCAGGGAGCGCGGCGAGGTCGCCATTAAGCTGGCGGCGCGGCTTAATGGTTACGTTATGGGTGTTTCATTGGTGATGCTGCTCGTCATTTCGCTGTACGGCGAGCGGATCATCATTGCGTTGTACGGACCGGAATACACACAGTCAGGAAGTCTCATTACGTTGCTGTCGATAGCGACCAGCTTTTCGGCAATGGGGACCGTAGCGTATCGCTACATGGTCAAAGAGGGAGGATTTAACTACTTGCTGAGGAAAATCATCTGCCTGATGGTCATCAGTTTGCCGCTCTCCTGGTGGTTGATCCAGGGTCACGGCATCATGGGGGCCGCGTGGAGCGTTTTCCTTTCAGAACTTTTGTCCCTGACCGTAATGAATTACTTCTTTAAAAACGGCGTCATTCAAAAGATTCAGGTTTCCTCACTCAACTACAAAACATACAAATGAGGTCAGATATGCTCAAGTTGAAAGAAGAACTCAGAAGAAGTGTGCAGTACTTTATTAAGAAGATGCCCTGGGCTTATCAGGACCGCATTTACTACTTCCACAAGTTCAGAAAGCTGCCCAATCTGCGTCAGCCAAAAGTGTTCAACGAGAAGGTGTTGTACCGTAAGTTTATCTTCGGCGATTACCAGAATTACGGTCGTCTGTCAGATAAGTACTCGGTGCGCGAATTCATTGCTGAAAAAATCGGTAATGAATACCTGATTCCGCTGGTACACGAAACCACTGACCCGACAACGCTGAACAGCTTACCCTGCTGGAAGGGGACGGTGATTAAGCCGAACCACGCCTCCAACATGGTTGAGATTCTGCTGGAAGAACCGGACGCACTGCGCAAGCAGCAGATCATTCATGACTGCTATCGCTGGCTGAAGACCGACTTTGCCAACGAAGCGCGTGAGATTCACTATCGTTACATCAAGCCACGTATCCTGGTTGAGAAGTACATTGGTGATGGCAAGAGCGCGCCGATTGATTACAAGTTCCATATGTTCAACAAGCGTGATGGCAAGTTCGAATATGTGCTGCAGGTGATCTACAACCGCTGCCAGCCGTTGCTGTCGATGAACTTCTACGTGAATAACCTCAATGAGGCCTATCACAAGATTCGCGATACCGGTCTGGATGTGTCACCGATTATGCCGTCACTGGAACATGCGCTCGAACTGAGCAAGAAGCTGGCCAGCGATTTCGACTACGTGCGTGTGGACTGGTATATCCATGACGAACGCATCTACTTTGGCGAACTGACCTTCACCCCAGGTGCAGGACTGGTCACCGGCTTAGATCGTGGTTTAAATCAGATGATGGGAGATATGTGGATTCAGGATCGCCGCGGAACGCAGAGCCCGGGCGTTACAGTGCAGGATGTAAATATCCCTGCCATGTTAAAGAAAATTTAAGCACACACAGCAATATAAAAAACCCCGCTTAGCGGGGTTTTTTATGCGCAAAATTCAGAGAATCACTCAGGGCATCGGCCAGTCAGCAGGCGCCTGGCTCATCGCATCGATAAAGGCATGCTTTGAGATCTCTACGAAGTTATGCACGTTTTCCATGCTCAGGGTAATGCCCATCAGACCGGTAACAAACCAGCAGGTCATGCCTAAACCAATTCCGCCACACATGAATGCCATCACATGACGGCTATCCTGACGAAGTTTAGTTTTCAGGGTGCTGGCAAAAAACATCATGATTGCGCTCAGCAATTCCCAACGCATAACAAGAAAACTGGTGGTTAACGTAGCCATCGGCCGGACCTCAATATCAACAGGTAATCCTGACAATCTGCAGACATCACCGGCGGCGAAAAAGTGTGTCAGGGGAGACTTATTCGCCGTCAAACCAGGTTCAAAGTGTGACTTGGGTCACATTATATCACTCGATTTTAAATTTTGAACAAAATTTACACGGCTATGGCAATGGTACGAAGGAAGGGTAAGCAGCAGAAGAAGAACGGCGGGAAAATCAGTCAGATGCGCCCGGAACGGGCGCAACGGAGAATTAGCGAATCGGGCAGCACTCGCCGGTGGTACGCTGGGTAAAGCTATTGATCGGATCGTTATAGCCAAAACTCAGCAGGCGAGGACGCTGAATCGCCTGGCGACGCATAGTTTGGCGGTATGCAGTAGGCGTCTGAGCAAACTGACGACGAAACACCCGTGAGAAGGTCTGCTGCGAGTCATAGCCATACTGCATCGCAATATCAAACACCGGGCGCTGTGTCTGCGACAGGGCTTCCGCTGCCAGCGTCAGGCGACGCTCACGAATATAGCCACCCAGCGTCTGTTTCGTTACGGAACGGAACATACGCTGCAGATGCCATTTCGAATAGCCCGATTTCGCCGCAACTTCATCGATAGACAGGCTCTTATCCAGGTGCTGGTCAATCCAGTGCGTCAGGGAATGAATGATCTCTTCTTGCATCATGGCCTCATCCTTCTGGTGCTTAATAAGCGGTAATGGGAGTTTAGGGGTTTCGATGGAGAGCGAGTATAATTCCTCAAGTTAACTTGAGGTAAAGAGCCTGATGAAAAAAGAACGCAACTATCCAAAACCGGTTTTAACACCGGGTGAAGTGGCGCGCCGCAGCGGTGTGGCGGTCTCGGCGCTGCATTTCTATGAGACCAAAGGGCTGATCTCCAGCACCCGTAACAGCGGCAATCAGCGTCGATATAGCCGTGATGTGCTGCGACGCGTCGCGATTATCAAGATTGCGCAGCGCATCGGCATTCCGCTGGCGACTGTCAGTGACAGTCTGGATCATATTCCGGCGAATAAGCGCATGTCGGCACCGGAGTGGGATGCGCTGACTCAGCACTGGCGTGAAGAGCTGGATAAGCGCATTGAAACCCTGACCCGCCTGCGTAATGACCTGGATGGCTGCATCGGTTGCGGCTGCCTGTCGATGCGCGACTGCCCACTGCGCAATCCCGGTGACCGGCTGGGTCAGCAGGGCTCGGGTGCGGTGCTGCTCGACCCGGAACAGGATGATAAACATCCGGATGTGGAGTGACGTCTATACTTGGTGAAGGTCAAAACACAGGGAATCATGATGATCACCGTTCACCATCTTGAGAAATCGCGCTCGCATCGGGTGCTGTGGCTGCTGGAAGAGCTGGAAGTGCCGTACCAGATGAAACGCTATCAACGCGAACCGACCATGCTGGCCCCGGAGGCGCTGAAAAAAGTACATCCGCTGGGGAAATCGCCAGTCATTACCGATGGCAACCAGGTAGTGGCAGAATCAGGGGCCATTCTCGAATACCTCGAAGAGAAATATGATCACGAGTTCCGGCTGAAAGTCAGTGATGAGGCTTCACGGCTGCAGTGCCGTTACTGGCTGCACTATGCTGAAGGCTCGCTGATGCCGCTGCTGGTGATGAAGCTGATCTTCGGTCAGATGGGCAAAGCGCCTGTGCCGTGGCTGCTGCGTCCGGTCGGGGCGGCATTCGGTAAAGGGGTGCAGAAGGCGTTCCTTGATAAACAGCTGAAGCCGCACATGCAGATGATCGAACAGCATCTGGCGGCCAATCCCTGGTTTGCTGGCCAGCGTTTCTCGATTGCGGATATCCAGATGAGCTTTCCGCTGCTGGCGCTGGCGCAACGTGCCGGACTGGATCAGATGCCCGCCACCGGGCAATGGCTGCAGACTGTGCAGCAGCGTGCCGCCTGGCAACGCGCGATTGCACAGGGTGGTGAGCTTTCGCTGCCTGGCTAATGCCCTCATTTATCG
>NZ_JBXUHX010000029.1:0-50334 GCF_058148845.1 Pantoea sp. RCC30.1
ATGCGAGAGTAGGGAACTGCCAGGCATTATATAAGTGAAGAAGCCCCGCACGGAAGTGCGGGGCTTTTTTACGTCTGCAGATCGTGAAAAACACGCCGGATTACCCCCTTTTGTGCTTTCTCAGCCAGTCAGCAATGAAATCTGCAATGCGATCCGGACGATTTATATCCAGAACCGGTACGTTCAGCGCTAATTTGTGGTCGCTGGCGACGGCGATCACCTGTTCATCAAGCAACTCCTCGATCCCCCGCTTGATCCCGGCACGCCATAGAACAATTTTAGGCACCGGTTCTTCTTTAAAGCCCTCGACCAGCACTATCTCCAGTGCAGAGTGATCCATGCGGCTGAGCAGGTAAGGCAAATCAATCGACTGCTTTTCCGGCGTCTCACACATCAATGCCCATCGCTCTGAACTGGCCACCATCACCTGACTGGCTCCCGCTTTTCTGAGCAGATAGCTGTCTTTGCCTGGCGTATCCACATCCATCTGATGATGTGTGTGCTTAATCAGCCCGGCGCGAATCCTTTTACTGTTAAGAATCGGTATCACCTGCTGTAACAGTGTCGTTTTGCCAGTTCCACTCCAGCCAACAATCGCAAGTAAGGGTACTGACATATCAACCTCTCTCATTCAGTTGGTCAGGTGTATTGATATTGCGGAAAGCGGATTCATCATCATCCAACTGAACAGCATGGCCACCGTGATCGCGCAGAAAATGCATCAGACGTCGTTCACCAGCCTGAAGATAGTCATAGAGAGGTGCAGCCATATCACGGTGAATAAGGGCCAGCGTAGGATGATCGCGCGTCTGTGAGCGTACCCAGACGGCCGGTGCCTCTCCGCGTTGATCGACCAGCTTTTTCACGAAGTTAAGAGGCACTGCAGGCGTATCACAGGAGCAAAAAGCGGCCCATTCACCGTCGATGGCGAGCAATGCACTGTGGATGCCAGCCAGCGGCCCCGGATAATCATCAAAAATATCCTGCACGACCCGACACCCGCTTAACTGATAGCGATCAATATTACGATTAGCATTAATCATGACAATGTCGACTTGTGGCCTGAGCCGTTCAAAGACATGCTGATAAAGCGGCCTGCCATCCAGTTGCACTAATCCTTTGTCCTGACCACCCATACGGCGGCCCTGACCACCGGCCAGAATGATGCCGGTTAATATTGTCATGACTGTGCCCTCGCTGATGACGCACTGTGAATACGGGAGAAACCTGAATGAAATGCCATCGTTTAAACGAGTTGATCGAGTTGCTACAACCCGCCTGGCAAAAAGAGCCTGACCTGAATCTGGTCACATTTTTGCAGAAACTGGCTCAGGAATCTGGATTCCGTGGCCCGTTAAGTGAATTAACCGACGATGTATTAATTTACCATCTTAAATTGCGTGACTCAGCCAGCGATGATGAGATTCCTGGCCTGAAAAAAGACTATGAAGATGATTTCAAAACAGCCCTGCTCCGCGCAAGGGGTATCATTAAACAGGACGAGTAGTGTTATCCTTGGCTGCTATTTGCAAGGGCAACCACAGGTAACATGATGAGCGACGCTGCTTTTAACTTCGAGACATTGAATCCCGACGTATTGCTTGATGCGCTCTGGGATACAGGAATTCGCGTCGAATCAGGTCTGACAGCCCTGAACAGCTATGAGAACCGGGTTTATCAATTCAGCGATGATGAAAAACGTCGCTATGTCGCGAAGTTTTATCGCCCACAGCGCTGGCGTGCTGAACAGATTGCTGAAGAGCATCAGTATGCGCTTGATCTGCTGGCTGACGAGGTGCCCATCGCGGCGCCACTGCGGTTAAAGGACGAAACACTGCACAGCCACGCAGGCTTCTTCTTTGCCGTATTTCCCAGCCTGGGCGGACGGCAATATGAGACGGACAACGAAGATCAGATGGAATGGGTAGGCCGCTTCCTTGGCCGCATTCATCAGACCGGGCGTAAAGCGCTGTTTAGTCAGCGGCCGACGATAGGTCTGGATGAGTACCTGCATGAGCCCCGGCAGGTGCTGGAGCAATCACTACTAGTGCCTGCATCGCTTAAGGCTGCATTACTACAGGCGATCGATAAGCTGGGTAACGCGCTGCAGCAACAGTGGCACACTACGTGGGAGCCGCTACGATTACATGGCGACTGCCATCCGGGTAATATCCTGTGGCGTGATGGACCGCTGTTTGTCGATCTGGATGATGCCCGTAATGGCCCGGCGGTGCAGGATCTGTGGATGCTGATCAGCGGCGACAGACAGGAACAGCGTATTCAGTGGGATATTCTGCTGGAGGCTTACAGTGAATTCAGTGATTTTGATATTAATGAATTGTCACTGATTGAACCTTTACGCGCTATGCGCATGGTTTATTATCTGGCCTGGGTTGTCCGACGCTGGCTGGATCCCGCTTTTCCTCGCGCTTTCCCGTGGATGACAGATGAAGATTTCTGGCGCAGGCAAATTTCACTCTTTACCGAGCAGGAGAAGCTGTTGCAGGAACCTCCTCTACAGCTGACACCGCAATATTAATGACGTAGTCAGGAGAATTTTTCACGATGAAAAAAATTTGGTTTGCACTGATGGGTTTAGTGCTGGCATTCAGCGCATCTGCTGCCCAGTTCACTGAAGGTAAACAATATATAAGTCTGCCAAAACCCGTGGCCGGCGAACCTCAGGTGATGGAGTTCTTCTCCTTCTTCTGCCCGCACTGCTATCAGTTTGAACGTATTTATCACGTCAATGACGCGGTGAAAAAGAATCTGCCTGCTGACACCAAACTGGTGAAATACCACGTCGATTTCCTTGGGGGTGATCTGGGACCGGTTATGACACAGGCCTGGGCTGTTGCGATGGCGCTGGGCGTTGAAGATAAGGTGACAGTACCGATCTTTGATGGCATCCAGAAAACGCAGACCATCACCGATCCTGCCAGTCTGAAAGAGACCTTTGTCAAAGCGGCCGGTATCTCCGCTGCTGACTACGATGCTGCCTGGAACAGCTTCGCCGTAAAAGCGCTGGTTGCACAACAACAGAAAGCAGCTGCGGATGTTGATCTGCGCGGTGTACCAGCGATGTTCGTCAATGGCAAATATATGGTGAACAACGGCGGGCTCGATACCAGCTCTATGGACAATTTCGTTGCAGATTACGCGAACGTAGTTAAATTCCTCGTAAGCCAGAAGTAATCTGCCTTACTACCCCATTTAGCGCCAGCTCTGCTGGCGTTTTTTTATGCCATTGAACAGAGACGCAAATTTTGTCCATCTCCAGGGCATAAATTTAATATCCACACAAGGGATCGTGTAATTAAAATTGCCGATCGGGTCACGGAAATTAAATAAACCAATGAAAAATATACATTTTATTTAGAGTTAAAACATTTAATATCCTGAAATGCAGCGCGTTATAATTTTTACGCACAAAGTTATCCACAGAATGATCGTTGCGATCTTCCCTCCAGAACCGTCAAAAACGCTACATATCCTACGCCTTAGTTCACCATTTCCGCCAGCTTGTGGCATCCTTATAGACCAACCCATAGCAACGAAGACAACACAGACTTATGGCGCAAATAGCAGAAAATCCCCTCATTCTGGTTGATGGCTCATCCTATCTTTATCGCGCATATCATGCGTTTCCGCCGCTGACCAATAGTGCAGGTGAACCCACTGGCGCCATGTACGGCGTGCTCAACATGCTGAAAAGCCTGCTGGCGCAATACAATCCAAGTCACGTTGCTGTGGTGTTCGATGCCAAAGGCAAAACCTTCAGGGATGAGTTATTCGAGCATTACAAATCTCACCGTCCGCCGATGCCAGACGATCTGCGGGCGCAGATCGAGCCGCTGCATGAGATGGTGCGGGCGATGGGGCTGCCGTTGCTGGCTGTAAGCGGCGTTGAAGCCGATGATGTCATCGGTACGCTGGCGCTGGAAGCGGAGAAAAAGGGTCTCTCAGTACTGATCAGCACCGGCGACAAAGATATGGCGCAGCTGGTCACCCCAGCTATCACGCTGATTAACACCATGAGCAATACCATTCTGGGGCCTGAAGAGGTTGAGCAGAAATATGGTGTGCCGCCAGCCTTGATCATCGATTTTCTGGCCATGATGGGCGACAGCTCAGATAACATCCCAGGCGTGCCGGGTGTGGGTGAGAAAACCGCACAGGCTCTGCTGCAGGGTCTGGGCAGCATGCAGACGATTTATGACAATCTGGACAAGGTTGCCGATCTCGGATTTCGTGGTGCTAAAACCATGGCGACCAAACTTGAGCAGAATCGTGATGTGGCGTTTCTCTCCTATCAACTGGCGACTATCAAGACGGACGTTGAGCTGGCGCTGCCCTGTGAAGAGCTCACGGTCACTGAACCCAATGTCGAGGCACTGCAGGCCCTGTTCAGTCGTTATGAGTTCAAACGCTGGCTGAGTGACCTGCAGGACGGTAAATGGCTGCAGGGCAAAAAGAGTCATACTCAGGCGCAAACGGCGCTGTCCGATGAACCAGTCGCTGTGGTTGAAACCAGCAGCGTGTTACCGACCGAGGGTTATGTCACGATCCTGAATCAGGAACACTTTGATAGCTGGCTGGAGAAGCTGAAAAACAGCGAAGTGTTTGCCTTTGATCTGGAGACCGACGCGCTGGATACCCTGAGCGCTAACATCGTGGGTATCAGCTTCGCGGTAGCGCCCGGTGAAGCCGCTTACCTGCCGGTTGCTCATGACTATCTTGATGCGCCTGATCAACTGGATCGTGCAGCCGTTCTGGCACAGCTCAAGCCTCTGCTGGAAGATGAAAACGCCTGGAAAGTGGGCCAGAACCTGAAATACGATCGTGGCGTCCTGAAGAACTACGACATTGAACTGGCCGGTATCAAATTCGACACCATGCTTGAGTCCTATATTCTCAACAGCGTGGTGGGTAAGCATGACATGGATAGCCTGGCCGCTCGCTGGCTTAACCATAAAACGGTCACCTTCCAGGAGATCGCCGGTAAAGGCAAAAATCAGCTGACGTTCAATCAAATCGCGTTAGAGCAGGCATCCCATTATGCTGCTGAAGATGCCGATGTGACTTTGCAGTTGCATCTGAAGATGTGGCCAGAGCTGGAGAAAGAAGCAGGCCCGAAAAAAGTCTTCGAGCAGATTGAGATGCCGTTACTGACGGTGATTTCCCGGATAGAGCGCAATGGGGTGCTAATCGATCAATCCATCCTGGCGCAACACTCTAAAGAGCTGACTGCCCGACTGGCGGAGCTGGAGTTAAAGGCGCATGAGCTGGCAGGCGAACCCTTTAATCTCTCATCCACCAAACAGCTTCAGGTGATCCTGTTTGAAAAGCAGGGGATTAAACCCACTAAGAAAACACCCGGCGGTGCGCCTTCAACCAGTGAAGAGGTGTTAGCTGAGCTGGCACTTGATTATCCGTTGCCTAAAGTGATTCTGGAGCATCGCGGCTTATCCAAACTCAAGTCGACCTATACGGATAAATTACCGCTGATGATTAATCCGATAAGCGGGCGCGTGCATACTTCTTATCATCAGGCTGTTACCGCTACCGGACGCTTATCTTCTGCCGATCCGAATCTGCAAAACATCCCGGTGCGTAATGACGAAGGACGCCGAATCCGTCAGGCATTTATCGCGGCTAAAGGCCATCGCATCGTGGCGGCAGACTATTCACAGATCGAACTGCGTATCATGGCGCATCTCTCCCAGGACAAAGGATTGCTGGACGCGTTTGCCCAGGGCGAAGATATTCACCGCGCCACGGCATCCGAAGTGTTTGGTGTGGCGCTGGATAAGGTCAACGGCGAACAGCGTCGCAGCGCCAAAGCGATCAACTTTGGTCTGATTTATGGCATGAGTGCCTTTGGTCTGTCGCGTCAGCTGAATATCGGTGCGGGCGAAGCTAAAAAGTATATGGACCTCTACTTTGAACGCTATCCGGGTGTACTGCGCTATATGGAGAACACCCGCCAGCTGGCAGCGAGTAATGGCTATGTGGAAACGCTTGAAGGCCGTCGACTGTGGCTGCCAGATATTAAATCCAGCAACGCGATTCGCCGGAAAGCCGCAGAACGTGCCGCGATCAATGCGCCAATGCAGGGAACAGCAGCGGACATTATCAAGCGCGCGATGATTGCCGTGGATAACTGGCTGGAACAGCAAAACGACAATGCCGTCAGAATGATCATGCAGGTTCACGATGAACTGGTGTTCGAAGTCAAAGCCGAGGCGGTTGAAGAGGCGAGCCAGAAAATCCGTGCGCTGATGGAGGGTAGCGTGCAGCTCGACGTACCTTTACTGGTTGAAGTCGGTGTGGGTGACAACTGGGATGAAGCCCACTGATTCGATGCGTGTGGTCGGTTCTGAAGAACTGAATCGGCCCTGAATCAGGTATAAGAAAATCGTTTAGTTGACCGGTTTAGCGTGGTCAACGCTGGAACTGAGATAAAGCGCTTTTCTAACTGCTTATCGTCTAAACACTTTTTTCGTCATTAAACTACATCGCAACGCTATTTTTGTGACGTGCATGGTAAAAAAAGCCCTGTTTGATGTAAGTAAGCAACAAAAAAGCCTTTGTCACGCACAGAAAATCAGGTAAAGTTCGTCGCGTAGGGTACAGAGGTAAGATGTTCTATCTTTCAGACCTTTTACTTCACGTAATCGGATTTGGCTGAATTTAGCCGCCCCAGTCATTCTGTGACTGGGGCGTTTTTTATTGGGCTTTTGGTACCGCCAGCTTTAGCGGCACAGGGTGGTTACTTACTCTTCCGCGCCCTGATCCTCAACCGCCGGCTCAAGCGTATTAAACCAGCTGTCCAGCTTCTGACGAACCTTATCCACGCCGATTTTCTTCAGCGATGAGAAGAGTTCTACCTGAACATCACCAACAAATTCGAGTGCGGCTTCACGCACGACAGTGAGCTGCGCTTTACGGGCACCGGAGGCCAGTTTGTCTGCTTTAGTCAGGAGCAACAGCACCGGAATTCCGCTTTCTACGGACCACTGAATCATCTGACGGTCGAGATCTTTCAGCGGATGACGGATATCCATCAGGATCACCAGGCCTTTCAGCGCCTGACGTTTTTGCAGATATTCACCTAGCGCGCGCTGCCACTTCAGCTTCATCTCTTCCGGCACTTCGGCATAACCGTAACCGGGCAGGTCGACCAGACGCTTACCTTCTTTCACTTCAAACAGGTTAATCAACTGCGTACGTCCCGGCGTTTTACTGGTACGCGCCAGACCTTTCTGATTGGTTAACGTATTCAGCGCACTCGATTTTCCCGCGTTCGAGCGACCAGCAAAAGCCACTTCAATTCCGGTATCGGCAGGCAGATGGCGAATATCCGGCGCGCTCATGACAAAGTGGGTAACGTGATAATTCAATTCAGACAAGGTGACACTCCAGAAAACGCATTAAGGCAATGCGGGCGATTATACGCGTTATGGCGCTAAAGTGCTCAACCGCGTCTCATTGGCCAGCTTTGTAAGAGATTTGCCATTAAGGCTGCGGGTTATTTCGCTTTTTACTTTAATTACTAAAAATAAAAATTCATATGATTCAATTTATTAAGATAAATCGTTCTTTTTTCGAACGAACTATTTGTGGCACTGGCTTGAGGCTTTTACCAGTTGGTCTACATTAATGTGCAGTGCACGGCAGCACCCATCAGGATGATGCGCATCAGGGATGCCAGGAGGGTTTTGAGCGGTGGAATGGAAATGGGTCAGGGATTGCGGACCCGACAGGGATAAGGAAAAGCTCAGGAGTTGAGCAGGCGCGGGATTGACCGGGATGTTACGAGCCGAAAAGGATTTAAAACATGATTCCTTCCTATGAAGGTATGAAATAAGGCGACAGCTTGAGCTGTCGCCTTTTTTCTTTGTCTACTTTCTGCTAGATTTCGCCGCAATTCTATACTGAATAAAAAAAGCCGGGACCGAATACTATGAAGCAACCTGCACGAGCTGCTCACGGCAAACCTGCCGTCAAAGCCAAACGCAAATCGCGTGACGATATCAACCATGAAGCACGCGATCGTAAACGTGATAAAAAGCATCGCGGACATGCATCTGGCAGCCGTGCTAATCCGGCGGCGTCCGAAAGCAATGGCGGAAGTCAGGCGAAGAACGTGAAAGATCCCCGCATCGGCAGTAAAAAACCGGTGACCCTGATTGCTGAGGGGAAAACCGCAGCCGTTAAGCCAAAGAAAAGCGTCGAAAAACCGGCAGCTGAGAAGAAAGTGCGTCTGACGCCAGAAGAAGAGCTGGCGAAGCTGGAAAATGATGAGCGTCTGGATGCGCTGCTGGATCGGCTGGAAAATGGCGAAACGCTGTCAGCTGAAGATCAGGGCTGGCTGGATGCCTCGCTGGACCGTATCGACGAACTGATGGAGCAGTTAGGCATTGTGATGGATGATGCTGAAGATGAGCAGGCTGAAGAAGATATGTACCGTCTGCTGAAGGGCAACTAAGCAAATTTGATCGGCATGCTGTTTCAGCATGCCGTGCTTATCAGGTAAACGACAATGTTTTGGCCTGGATCAATTTTCGCGCTGCTGGTGACATGTTATCTGCTGTGGTTATTGTTTAAACTACGACGCCTGTCGCGGCTGAAGCAGCGTTTACGTCGGGTCTCAACCCGCACACCTTTCATCTCCTCTTCTTCGCGACCTTCTCTCAGACGACGTCATCGGAAGGAGTGAGCATGCCATCGCAGCAGATTGAGTGGGATCAGGCGTTAATTGAAAAGTACAATTACGCTGGCCCGCGTTACACCTCTTATCCCACCGCGCTGGAGTTCAGCGAGCAGTACGCGGAAACTGATTTCCAGCGTGCCGTGGCGCGTTATCCTGATCGTCCGCTGTCGCTCTATGTCCATATTCCCTTCTGCCATCGTCTCTGCTACTTCTGCGGCTGCAATAAGATTGTGACGCGTCAGCGCCACAAAGCGGACCGTTATCTGGATGTACTTGAGCAGGAAATTATTCAGCGTGCGCCGCTGTTTCGTCAGCGTCAGGTCACGCAACTTCACTGGGGCGGCGGCACGCCAACTTTTCTCGACAATGCACAGATTTCGCGGCTGGTGGGTTTGCTGAAGCAGCACTTCAGCGTGGCCGATGATGCCGAAATGTCGATCGAGGTTGATCCCCGGGAAATTGAGCTGGATGTGATTGATCACCTGCGATCGCTGGGGTTCAATCGTCTGAGTATGGGCGTGCAGGATTTCAATAAATCGGTGCAGGAACAGGTTAACCGGGTGCAGGACGAAGAGGTGATTTTTGCCCTGATGGCGCGTGCCCGTGAACAGGGCTTTAGTTCAACCAGCATCGACCTGATCTATGGTTTGCCCCTGCAAACTCCCGCCAGCTTTGCCTGGACGCTGGAGCGGGTCCTGGCACTGAGCCCGGATCGCCTTAGCGTGTTTAACTATGCGCATCTGCCGGCGATGTTCGCGGCGCAGCGTAAAATTAAAGAGGATGAACTGCCCTCCGCTGAGCAAAAGCTGGATATCCTGCAGCAGACCATCGCGACGCTGACTCAGCAGGGCTACCAGTTTATCGGAATGGATCACTTTGCGAAGCCGCAGGATGAGCTGGCCATCGCGCAGCGTGAAGGGCAGTTGCATCGCAATTTCCAGGGATACACGACGCAGGGCGACAGTGACTTACTGGGGCTTGGCGTCTCTGCCATCAGCATGATTGGCGACAGTTATGCGCAGAACCAGAAAGACCTGAATACCTGGTACAGCAGTGTGGAACAGCAGGGAAATGGCCTGTGGCGTGGCATCGCCTTAACCGATGATGATTGTCTGCGGCGTGACGTGATTAAGACACTGATTTGTAACTTCTCGCTGGATTTTGCCGCGACAGAAGCGCAATGGAACATTCGCTTCAGCGACTATTTTGCTGAGGATCTGGCGCTGCTGAAACCGTTAATCGCTGACGGGCTGGTGGTACAAACGGCTGGCGGGCTTGAGGTGACGGGGATTGGCCGGTTACTGATCCGCAATATCTGTATGTGCTTTGATCGCTATCTGCGTCAGAAAGCACGTCAGCAGCAGTTTTCCCGCGTTATCTGAAGAAACGGGCTGGCAGATCACGCCAGCCCGTACCGAACCGCTTATTCCATGCCAAGCTCTTTCAGCTTGCGCGTCAGCGTATTTCGTCCCCAGCCCAGTAAACGTGCCGCTTCCTGCTTGTGGCCTTGCGTATGCCGCAGCGCAGTGGTGAGCAGCGTACGCTCCATCTCTGGCTGTGCTTCCGAGAGCAGATTCTGATGACCGGAACGCAGGGCGCGATCGGCCCACTGTGCCAACAGCGTTGCCCAGCTGTCAGGCAGCGACTGCACTGGATTTTCCGGGGTACTGGATTCAAACAGCTCCCCAGGCAGGTCCTGAATCAATACTTCCTGACCCGCAGCCATCACGGTCAGCCAGCGACAGGTGTTCTCCAGCTGACGCACGTTACCGGACCAGTGCAGCCGGGTTAAGGCTGTTTCGGTTTCCGGATGCAGAATCTTCGCTTCCACGCCCAGCTCACGGGCCGCGACCTGCAGGAAGTAACGCGCCAGACGCGGGATGTCCTCGCGACGCTCACGCAGCGGCGGCAAATGCACACGAATCACATTCAGGCGGTGGAACAGATCCTCACGGAACTTGCCTTCCTGTACACGTAATTCCAGGTTCTGGTGGGTTGCCGCGATGATACGCACATCCACTTTCACCGGCGCATAGCCACCGACGCGATAGAACTGACCATCGGCCAGCACGCGCAGCAGACGGGTCTGCACATCCAGTGGCATATCACCAATCTCATCCAGGAACAGCGTGCCGCCATCCGCCTGTTCAAAACGGCCCTGACGAATCTGGTTTGCCCCGGTAAAGGCACCTTTCTCGTGACCAAACAGTTCTGACTCAATCAAATCTTTGGGTATTGCCGCCATGTTCAGCGCGATAAAAGGCGCTTTAGTACGGGGGCTGTGGCGATGCAGCGCATGGGCCACCAGCTCTTTACCGGTACCGGACTCGCCGTTAATCAGCACACTGATCGAAGAGCGCGATAACCGTCCGATGATACGGAACACATCCTGCATCGCGGGGGCTTCACCGATGATATCGGTGGTCGGTCCGCTGACCGGCTGATTACGCGGTTGCTGCTGCTCCTGATAGTGGCTTATAGCTCGTTCTACCAGCGCAACCGCTTCGTCGATATCGAACGGTTTAGGCAGGTAATCGAATGCACCCTGCTGATAGGCACTGACGGCGGCGTCCAGATCCGAATGCGCTGTCATTATGATGACCGGAAGCATTGGATGCCGCTGTTTTATCTGCTTCAGCAGTGCCAGGCCATCCATACCCGGCATGCGAATGTCTGACAGTAAAACGTCCGGGGTTTTGGTCGAGAGGGCATCCAGCACCTCGCTTGCGCTATCAAAAGTCGCACAGCTCAAACCGGCTCCAGTGAGCGCGCGTTCAAGCACCCAGCGGATGGAGCTATCGTCATCGACGATCCAGACTATCCCTCGTTGCATAGAAACCTCACTGGCGAATAGGCAGGTAAACCGAAAACTCGGTGTGTCCTGGCCAACTGTTAAATTCTATTTTTCCTGAATGTTGATCAATCAGGCTACGGGCGATGGAGAGGCCTAAACCGGTTCCGCCTTCACGTCCGCTGACCATCGGATAAAACAGCGTATCCTGCAGCTGGGCCGGAATGCCGGGGCCATCATCTTCAATATCTATACGTGCCACCAGGCGATAACGCGTGCCGTGCAGCGTCAGCTGGAAAGCCGTGCGGGTGCGGATAATAATGGTGCCGCCGTCGTCGCCCAGCGCCTGAAGCGCATTGCGCACCACGTTAAGCAGCACCTGTTCGATCTGGTCGGGGTCGTGCGGCAGTTCCGGCAGGCTGGGATCATAATCCCGCACCAGCGAGACGTTCTCCGGCAGCTCCATCGAAACCAGATTCACCACTCGTTCAGCGACCTGATGAATGCTCTGCGTGATGTGCATGCCCGGCTGCTGCGGCCCTAACAGACGATCAACGAGATTCCGCAACCGGTCGGCCTGTTCAATAATCACTTTGGTGTATTCGTTCAGCGAGGGATCGGGCAGGGCGCGGGATAAAAGCTGTGCCGCGCCGCGCAATCCGCCCAGCGGATTTTTAATCTCATGGGCCAGGCCGCGAACCAGATCGCGAGCGGCCACCTGCTGGGCGTGCTGTAACTGCTCCTGACTGAGGCGACGCTGATTATCCATCGGCGCCATCTCCATCAGAATTAAGCCATCGGGTAACCGCTGGGCGGTCAGCGACATAATGTGTGCGCGACCATCTACCACCAGCGTGACCTCACTGTCAGTAAATCCCTGGCCAGCCTCAAGACTCTCTCGCATCACCTCGATATTCAGCGAAAAGTAGCCAGTTAATTCCGGTAACGGCGTGCCGAACAGTTTGCGTGAGCTTTGCGCCAGTAATTGCTGCGCCGCCGGGTTGGCGTAATGAATAACCAGATCGTTATCCACCAACAAAATACTGTTGATTAAAGCGTTGAGAATCTGCCCTGCATCGGGCAGAGAGCCAGTTGCCATAAAACGTTCCTCTGCACCAACCCGGTGCATTTTAGTCTTAAAGCCGAAAGGAGGGCGAATGAACGGTGAATTCGCGGAGAAAAAAGCCCATCCGAAGATGGGCTAAAAGTTTCCACGGCAACAAAATCGTTTGACCAGTTAAACGCTGTAGTAAAGCTCGAACTCAACCGGGTGTGGCGTCATGCGAACGCGATCCATCTCTGCTTTACGCAGTTCGATGTAAGCATCGATCGATTCGTCAGTGAATACACCACCGCGGGTCAGGAACTCGCGATCTTCGTTCAGTGCATTCAGCGCTTCTTCCAGAGAGCCTGCAACTTTTGGAATCTCAGCTTCTTCTTCCGGCGGCAGGTCATACAGGTTCTTATCCATAGCATCGCCAGGATGGATTTTGTTGATGATGCCATCCAGGCCAGCCATCAGCAGTGCGGTGAACGCCAGATATGGGTTAGCCGCTGGGTCCGGGAAGCGTGCTTCGATACGACGGGCTTTCGGGCTGGCAACAACCGGGATGCGGATTGAAGCTGAACGGTTACGGGCAGAGTAAGCCAGCATAACAGGTGCTTCATAACCCGGGACCAGACGCTTGTAAGAGTTGGTGGTCGGGTTCGCCAGGGCGTTAATCGCTTTAGCATGCTTGATGATGCCGCCGATGTAGAACAGCGCCATTTCAGACAGGCCGCCGTACTTATCGCCAGCAAACAGGTTCTGGCCACCTTTAGAGAGTGACATATGGCAGTGCATGCCCGAACCGTTGTCGCCAAACATTGGCTTCGGCATAAAGGTCGCGGTTTTACCATAAGCGTGCGCAACGTTGTGGACGACATATTTGTAGATCTGAATTTCGTCGGCTTTTTTGGTCATGGTATTGAAGCGGGTTGCCACTTCGTTCTGACCCGCAGTCGCCACTTCGTGGTGATGCGCTTCAACCACCAGGCCCATCTGCTCCATTGTCAGACACATGGCAGAACGGATGTCCTGTGATGAGTCGACTGGTGGAACCGGGAAGTAGCCGCCTTTCAGACCTGGACGGTGACCTTTGTTACCGCCTTCATACTCTTTACCGGTGTTCCATGCCGCTTCGATATCGTCGATAGCCACATGTGAACCGGACGTTGATGAACCGAAACGGATGTCATCGAACAGGAAGAATTCTGGTTCTGGTCCAAACAGCACGGTATCCGCGATGCCGGAAGAGCGCAGGTAATCTTCAGCGCGCTTAGCGATAGAACGTGGATCGCGGTCGTAGCCCTGCATGGTGCCTGGCTCAAGAATGTCACAACGGATGATCAGTGTAGAATCTTCGAAGAAAGGATCCATGACCGCCGTAGTGGCGTCAGGCATCAGCACCATGTCTGATTCATTAATGCCTTTCCAGCCGCCAATAGACGAACCATCGAACATTTTGCCTTCTTCGAAGAAGTCAGCATTAACCTGGTGAGCAGGGATCGTAACGTGCTGTTCTTTACCTTTGGTATCGGTAAAACGCAGGTCAACAAACTTAACTTCATGCTCGTTCATCATCGAGAGAACGTGTTCAGCGGACATACTCAACTCTCCTGGAAATGGTCTTTCATTATCTACATGGCGAGGAAACGTCGTTTCCGGAATCCGTTGCGGGAAAACAACTCCCTGACCAACATCTTCCGGCACGCTCTTCAACCGACATCTGACTGGCGTTTACGCTTGATTTAGATAAAGCGAATTCTGTGCCAACTTTCCCGATGTTGCTTAAATCGCCTTGTGCTGCACCTTTTTGTCATAAAGCGGCTGCACCACCGTGGTTTCGTTGCACCATGGTGGTGCTTTATGGCGATCTTAAGGCACTATTTTGGTGCATAAGACCAACTTAGTGCATTTTCTGCACCGGGAACAGGGCAAATTTGCGTCTATTCAATAAACTTTCAGTGAAAAGTGTGATGGTGTTCAGTCTTCCGCTTAATCAGTGTACAATAACGCGCTATTTCTAATGCCTGAGGCAAAGCTGTGATCGAAAATTTGCGTAACATCGCCATCATCGCGCACGTTGACCATGGAAAGACCACCCTGGTTGACAAACTGCTGCAACAATCCGGTACATTTGATGCCCGTACCGAAGCAACAGAGCGCGTGATGGACTCCAATGATTTGGAGAAAGAGCGTGGGATTACCATCCTCGCAAAAAACACCGCCATTAAGTGGAATGACTACCGTATCAACATCGTTGATACCCCAGGACACGCCGACTTCGGTGGTGAAGTTGAGCGCGTCATGTCCATGGTGGACTCGGTGCTGCTGGTTGTAGATGCGATGGATGGCCCTATGCCGCAAACCCGCTTCGTGACCAAAAAAGCGTTCGCGCATGGTCTGAAGCCGATTGTGGTTATCAACAAAGTAGACCGCCCTGGTGCGCGTCCGGATTGGGTTGTTGATCAGGTTTTTGACCTGTTCGTAAACCTGGATGCCACTGACGAGCAGCTCGACTTCCCTATCATTTTCGCCTCCGCGCTGAATGGTATTGCAGGTCTTGAGCACACCGACATGGCTGACGATATGACCCCGCTGTACCAGGCAATCGTTGACCACGTTGCGCCTCCGCAGGTTGAGGCTGATGCCCCACTGCAGATGCAAATCTCTCAGCTGGACTACAACAACTACCTGGGCGTGATCGGTATCGGTCGTATCAAGCGCGGTAAAGTTAAGCCTAACCAGCAAGTCACTATTATCGATAGCGAAGGCAAAACCCGTAACGGTAAAGTCGGTAAAGTCCTGACTCACCTGGGTCTTGAGCGTATCGACAGCGATCTGGCAGAAGCGGGCGATATCATTGCTATCACCGGTCTGGGCGAGCTGAACATCTCTGACACTATCTGTGATCCACAGAACGTGCAGGCGCTGCCAGCACTGAGCGTCGATGAGCCAACCGTAACCATGTTCTTTAACGTCAACACCTCACCGTTCTGCGGTAAAGAAGGTAAGTACGTGACTTCACGTCAGATCCTTGAGCGTCTGAACAAAGAACTGGTTCACAACGTGGCTCTGCGTGTTGAAGAAACCGAAGATTCTGACGCCTTCCGCGTATCAGGTCGTGGTGAACTTCACCTCTCTGTTCTGATCGAAAACATGCGTCGTGAAGGTTTCGAGCTGGCGGTATCCCGTCCGAAAGTTATCTTCCGTGAAATCGATGGCCGTAAACAAGAGCCATTCGAGAACGTCACGCTGGATATCGAAGAGAGCAGTCAGGGTTCAGTCATGCAAGCCATGGGTGAGCGTAAGGGCGATCTGAAAAACATGGATCCGGATGGTAAAGGCCGCGTACGTCTCGACTACGTGATCCCAAGCCGTGGCCTGATCGGCTTCCGTAACGAATTCATGACCATGACTTCCGGTACCGGTCTGCTCTATTCTACCTTCAGCCACTACGATGACGTTCGTCCGGGCGAAGTGGGCCAGCGTCAGAACGGCGTATTGATCTCCAACGGTCAGGGTAAAGCAGTTGCGTTTGCGCTGTTCAGCCTGCAGGACCGCGGTAAGCTGTTCCTGGGTCACGGTGCAGAAGTCTATGAAGGCCAGATTATCGGTATTCACAGCCGTTCTAACGACCTGACAGTTAACTGTCTGACCGGTAAGAAACTGACCAACATGCGTGCTTCAGGTACTGATGAAGCAACGACTCTGGTTCCGCCAATCAAGATGACCCTTGAGCAGGCGATCGAGTTTATCGATGATGACGAACTGGTAGAAGTAACACCACAGTCAGTGCGTATCCGTAAACGCCACCTGACTGAAAACGACCGTAAACGTGCATCACGTGGTCCTAAAGACGCATAATTGCGGCTTTAACTGATAAAGAGCCCCGCTTGCGGGGCTTTTTTTTGCCTGAAATCCCTGCCTCTTCAGCCGGGCCAGCGATTATTCATGGGATATGTCACGCTTTTTACCTACCCGCTGCCGTTTACGCTTTTCTCTCCGCGAGTGCCTGTTCAGCCTGCACTTTTGCCGCTAGAGTGAATACTCCAGGGAACAGAAGGAGACACACCATGCTGTATATCTTTGATTTGGGCAATGTGATTATCGATATCGACTTTAACCGCGTGCTGGGTGTCTGGAGTGATCTTAGTCGTGTGCCGCTGGCCTCGCTGCAAAGCCATTTCCAGATGGATGAAGCGTTTGAACAACACGAACGTGGCGAGATCAGCGATGAAGATTTCGCGCTGGCACTGTGTGAAAAGTTGGAAATCGCGCTGAGCTATGAACAGTTCGCGGCTGGCTGGCAGGCGGTCTTCGTCGACGTACGTCCGGAAATCCTGGCGCTGATGAACCGGCTGCGGCTGGAAGGGCATCGGGTGGTGATTCTCTCTAACACCAACAAGCTGCATTGCGACTTCTGGCCGACACAGTATCCGGATGTGCAGCAGGCGGCAGATAAAATCTATCTCTCCCAGGAGCTGGGCATGCGTAAACCGGAAGCCCGGATTTATCAGCATGTGCTTGACGCCGAAGGTGTGACTGCCGATCAGGCGATGTTCTTTGATGATAATCCACAGAATATTGAGGCGGCCCGCGCCATGGGTATAGAAAGTGTACTGGTTACTGACAGTAAAACGGTACCCAACTGGTTTGCAGGTCTACAGTAACTCATGATGTCACGTAAATTTCGTCCCGGGCTGCACGCGTTCTGGTTGTGGATCAGGCTGTTATGGAAACGCATTGATGAAGATGGCATGACGACCCAGGCCGGTAATCTGGCCTTTGTCTCATTGCTGGCGCTGGTGCCGCTGATTGCGGTTGTGTTTGCCCTGTTTGCAGCATTTCCGGTCTTCTCAGATATCAGCGTGCAGTTAAAGCAGTTTGTCTTTAACAATCTGATGCCCGCTGCCGGTAACACGCTGCAACGCTATCTTGAGCAGTTTGTTGCTAACGTAAACCGGATGACGGCGGTCGGAGCGGTGGGCCTGATTGTGACCGCCTTACTGCTGATGCATTCGGTCGATACCGCGCTAAATACTATCTGGCGCAGCAATAAGAAGCGGCCGATGGTTTACTCCTTTGCGGTCTACTGGATGATCCTGACGCTCGGCCCGCTGCTGGCGGGAGCCAGTCTGGCGATTAGCTCCTATCTGCTGTCGCTGCGCTGGATTAATGCGACCGGCGTCACCAGCCTGGTCGATCAGATGCTGCGTATTTTTCCGCTTCTGCTATCGTGGCTCGCCTTCTGGTTGCTCTACAGTATTGTTCCCACCCAGCGGGTGCCGCCGCGCGATGCGCTGATTGGCGCGCTGGTAGCCGGTGCGCTGTTTGAGCTGGGTAAAAAGGGCTTTGCGCTCTATGTTACTATGTTCCCTTCATATCAGTTGATTTACGGCGTACTGGCCGTGATCCCCATTCTGTTTCTCTGGGTCTACTGGACCTGGTGTATTGTGTTGTTAGGCGCTGAAATAACCGTCGCGTTAGCCGACTATCGGCAGTTAAAACAGCAACACAAAGAAGAGCAACGCGAGGAAACATGATTGCATTGATTCAACGCGTGCAGCACGCCAGCGTCAGCGTCGATCAGGACGTGATCGGCGAAATCGGTGCCGGCTTACTGGTTTTGCTGGGCGTGGAAAAGGGCGATGACAACGCGCGTGCGGAACGTCTCGCAGAACGCGTATCAGGCTATCGCATCTTTAGTGACGAGCAGGGCAAAATGAACCTGAGTGTCCGCCAGGCGGGCGGAAGTGTGCTGGTGGTGTCGCAGTTTACGCTGGCCGCAGATACGCAAAAAGGGATGCGCCCCTCCTTTTCGGGTGGCGCTGAGCCAGCTGAAGCCGAACGTCTGTATGAATATTTTAGCGACTGCTGTCGCCAGCAGGGGATTACCACGGCGAACGGACGTTTTGCTGCAGATATGCAGGTCTCGCTGGTGAATGATGGTCCTGTAACGTTCTGGTTGCAGGTGTGAGATCGTCAGCTGAGCGGCAGGGAATGGGCCACATATCCGAGCGGGAGAAACATTACATGTATCACCTTCGCGTGCCACAGACGGCGGAAGAGCTGGATATCTATTATCAGTTCCGCTGGGAGATGTTGCGTAAACCCCTGCGTCAGCCGCAGGGGTCGGAACGTGACGCCTGGGATGCTCTGGCGCATCACCAGATGGTTGTTGATGAGCAGGGAGATCCGGTCGCCATTGGCCGTCTCTATATCAATGCCGACAATGAGGCCGCTATCCGCTTTATGGCTGTTCATCCTTCGGTGCAGGGGAAAGGGCTGGGTACGCTGATGGCGATGACCCTGGAATCAGTGGCGCGTCAGGAAGGCGCTAAGCGGGTGACCTGTAGCGCCCGCGAAGATGCTGTCGCGTTCTTCGCTAAGCTCGGCTACATCAATCAGGGCGAGATTACCGCGCCGCAGACTACGCCGGTGCGCCACTTTCTGATGATCAAACCTGTCGTTACGCTCGATGATATCCTGCATCGTGCCGACTGGTGCGGACAGCTGCAACAGGCCTGGTATGATCATATCCCGCTCAGCGAGAAGATGGGTGTCCGTATTCTGCAGTTTACCGGGCAGAAATTTATCACCACCATGCCTGAAGCGGGTAACCAGAATCCACACCAGACGCTGTTCGCTGGCAGCCTGTTCTCGCTGGCAACGCTGACCGGCTGGGGATTGATCTGGCTGCTGCTGCGTGAGCGTCATCTTGGCGGCACCATTATTCTGGCGGATGCGCACATTCGCTACAGCCATCCCATCAGTGGACGGCCTGGCGCGATTGCTGACCTCGGCTCACTAAGCGGCGATCTCGATCGTCTGGCGCGCGGACGCAAAGCGCGTGTGCAGCTTGAAGTGGAGCTTTTTGGCAATGATGAGTGTGGCGCGGTGTTTGAAGGGGTCTATATCGTCCTGCCCGCCGATCCGGATGGGCCGCTGGAAGAGGGCGGTTCCGGCGCACGTATCAATTAATCATAAGGGCCGCATCAGCGGCCCTTAATGTTATCAATGTACCTGGCCCGCCTGCATGTTCTGCTGTACCTGCTGACTGTCCGTGGTCACCGACAGAGTGCCATTAACCGTCGGGCGCAGTGGCTGACCTGCGGCTAATGCCCCGCTCAGTTGCAGCTGCATATTGCTGTCACCGGTTAACGGCAATGCGGGCCATCCCCAGTTCTGCAACACATTCACCGGCACTGCACGCCCCGTTAGTTGCAGCGTCAGCGGACGGGCTGGCTGCTGGCCTACGGTAGCCGTCCCTTCCAGCAACCCCTTATTACTGAACGCACTCAGCTCGGTAACCTGAATCTGCTGCGGGTCTGCAGTCAGCGCAATCGACGGATGACGCAGATCGGTGCGGTTAAAGGTCGATTCTGCCGCGTTCAGGCTGAGCTTACCTGACCAGATCCCCCACTGGTGCTGCTGCGCCAGCAGCAGGTTCTCGCCGGAGCCATCCAGTGAGGTCAGCTGGAAGGGAAATGCCGGATTGATGTCGATGATCAGGTTACGGTTAGAGGAGAAACGCGTCACCTCTACGCTATCCAGCCACTCAGGCAGTGTCGCCTGCCAGCGGTCACGCCAGTCCTGCGGCAGGGTGTATTCCAGTCCGGCAACGGCCAGATTTTTTAGCGTCAGGCGTTTATCGTTGCGTGACCAGTCACCGTCAGCCCGAATCACCCCATTCGCCCAGCGCGAACTGAACTGCGTCAGCGCCAGGCCCTGCGGTGAGAAATCCAGATTAACGATGGGATCATTAAGTTCGAATCCACCGTTGATAAAATTGCTGGCATTCAGCGCCAGCGAACCATCGTTACTCTGCCAGTCATCTCCCTGCCAGTTAACGTTTCTCAGTGTCAGATCCAGATCCGTCACCGCCCAGTCAGGACCCTGCAGGCGGGCATCGGTCAAGTCGAGGCGAGTAATGGCAATCGAGGGGACAACCTGCAGGCTATGCAGGAAGTCTTTCAGGCTGCTGGTGGTCTGCAGACGAATGTCGTTCAGTCGCAGCTGATTGATTTTCCAGTTGCCCTGGGCATCGCGCTCACCGTTACCGGTCATAGAGCCACGCGCCAGGTCGGCACCAATATTGTCAAAGCGCATCCGCCCCTGAGAAACACTGCCCTGAATCAGGACATTCTCACCCGGCACTTTATTCAATGTCATGCTGCCTGCGCTCATCTGGAAGCGGGCATCGCGACCCAGCATATCCAGGGCAGTGGGTTTCCACGGCAAAATGCCGCCATTAACCTGCTGAGCAAAAAGCGGTAACGCGCTGTTGGGGCTGTCGATACGCATATTGTTGAGTTGCAGGCGGTCGGCCTGAATCGGTAGCGCGCTGCCGGGTGCCAGATTGGCCAGATTCACTTCTCCATCGCGCAACTCAAGGCTGCTGAAATGCAGCGGATCGCTGAACTGAATCAGTGCCAGACCGAGATCGACCCGTTTCGCCACCAGCACCGCAGGCTGTCCATCGTGTCCAAAGCTGAAGTCATCCAGAATGATATGAGAGGGGGAGGAGAAATTGTGTTCAATTTTACTCAGGGAGAGATGCCATTCGGTTTTGTCACTCACCCAACGGCTAAACCAGCCTGCACCCCACTGTGTCTGCAGCAGAACATAGATCACGACCAGGGTGAAAAGCAGCAGCAAAAGTAAGGTGAGGAAAAACTTTCCAAGAAATTTCATAGCATCCTTCCCGAGTTAAATCCGGTGAGAGGTTGTTATGCCTGAATTACCGTTACAGCTCAACAGCCTGGATGTAAATCCGAATAATTAGCAGGCAGGCCGAAGCCTGCCTGTGGCCTTACTTCTCTGGCGGAAAAATCAGGTTGAGTACGATAGCGGTAATACCGCCCGCCGCAATACCGGAAGAGAGCAGGGTTTTCAGCCAGTCAGGCGCAAACTGCAGGATCAGCGGCTGCTGGGAAACGCCCAGGCCCACCGCCAGCGACAGCGCGATAATCATGATAGCGCGACGGTTAAGCGGCTCACGTGACACGATGCGAACGCCCGAGGCGGCGATGGTGCCGAACATCACAATCGTTGCGCCGCCGAGCACCGGTTCAGGGATCATCTGCACCAGCCCGCTGACCGCCGGGAACAGCCCCAGCACAATCAGCATCAGCGCGACAACAAAGCCCACGTAGCGGCTGGCAACGCCGGTTAACTGAATCACGCCATTGTTCTGACCGAAGCAGGAGTTAGGGAAAGTATTAAACAGTGCGGAGACAAAGGAATTGAGGCCATTCGCCAGCACGCCGCCTTTCAGGCGTTTCATATAGAGCGGGCCGCTGACAGGCTGCTCTGACACATCCGAGGTGGCAGTGATATCACCGATGGTCTCCAGGGAGGTCACCATAAACACCAGCATCAGCGGGATGAGCAGATTCCAGTCGAAACCCAATCCGTAATAGAGCGGGGTCGGCACCACGATCAGCGGCTGGTTAGCAGGGATACCTGCTGCAGGCAGCATCCCCATCGCCCAGGCCAGCAGATAGCCTACGGCCATGGCAAGGACCAGGGAGGCAACGCGCAGGTAGGGGTTCTTCTGCCGGTTAAGCAGCACGATCACCAGCAGCACAGCCCCGGCCAGCATCAGATTTTTCGGTGCGCCAAAGGTATGGTCGCTCATCGCGCTAAAACCGCCGCCAATCGAGGTCAGGCCCACCTGAATGAGTGACAGGCCGATGATCATCACCACGATACCGGATACCAGCGGTGTAATGATCCGACGCGCCAGGTGTAATACGCGTGACAGCACCATTTCGGTACAGGAAGCCACCATCAGCGTGCCAAACAGCGCCGCCATCATGGTGGGCACATCAGCACCGCCATTTTTCAGCGCCATCCCGCCCATAATCAAAGGCGTAACGAAGTTGAAGCTGGTGCCCTGAATCGACAGCAGGCCCGAGCCCACCGGTCCCCAGGTTTTGATTTGCAGCAGTGATGCCACGCCCGAAGCAAACAGCGACATGCTGATAACATGCCGGGTATCTTCTGCGGGCAGGCCTAGCGCCTGACAGATCAGAATGGCTGGTGTGATGACCGCAACAAACATCGCCAGCAGGTGCTGACCGGCAGCAAAAAGCGTTTGCGGCAGAGGTGGACGATCTTCAAGACGATAAATAAGTTCGCTTTGCGAGGCGGAAGGCTGGTCTGGCTGCGGATTGGTGGACATCTTCTGTTCTTCCCAAAAAATAATGTGGCGATTGTAATCATCCGCCGGGCAAAAGCAATCGTTTGCCCGGCGAGGATAAAAAAGGCCGACTCAGATGGAGATCAATCAGACGTTGGTGAAACGGGTGTTCTCTGGCAGCCAGCGTTCAATCAGGGCGCTGGCCTGCTCGGGATAGTGCTGGTGGATGTGGCGTGCCACACGCTGAACTTCCGGCACCATCGCCGCATCGCGCAGCAGGTCGGCCACTTTAAATTCTGCATTGCCGGTCTGACGCGTGCCTAGCAGTTCACCCGGCCCGCGAATCTCCAGATCGAACTGGGCAATAACAAAGCCGTCATTGCTGTCGCGCAGCACCTGCAAACGCTTCTGCGCTGTCTTGCTTAGTGGCGCTTTGTAGAGCAGCACACAGTGCGATGCTACGGCACCACGACCCACACGGCCCCGCAGCTGATGCAGCTGCGCCAGTCCTAACCGCTCCGGGTTTTCGATAATCATCAGGCTGGCATTCGGCACGTCCACACCGACCTCAATCACGGTCGTCGCTACCAGCAGCTGCAGTTCATTCGCTTTAAACGCCTGCATTACTGCCTGTTTTTCAGCGGGTTTCATGCGGCCATGCACCAGTCCGATATTTAAGTCGGGCAACGCGGTTTTCAGGGATTCCCAGCTGGCTTCTGCCGCCTGTGCTTCCAGCAGTTCTGACTCTTCAACCAGCGTGCAGACCCAGTAGGCCTGACGTCCCTCCCGGCAGGCATGCTCAACCCGCGCCACAATCTCCTCGCGTCGCGTATCGGGGATGGCTACGGTAGTCACGGGTGTACGTCCCGGCGGCAGCTCATCGATGGTTGAGGTATCGAGATCGGCATACGCGGTCATCGCCAGGGTGCGCGGAATCGGTGTGGCGGTCATGATCAGCTGATGCGGATGGAAACCCTGCTCCTCGCCTTTTTCCCACAAGGCCAGTCGTTGGTGGACGCCGAAGCGGTGCTGCTCATCAATAATGACCAGCGCCAGACCATTGAATTGCACCTGCTCCTGAAACAGAGCGTGTGTGCCCACGACCATTGCCACCTGACCGCTGGCTATCGCTTCCTGTTGTGCCTGGCGGGCTTTGCCTTTCTGTTTTCCGGCCAGCCAGCCGACTTCAATCCCCAGCGGCGCAAACCACTGGCGGAAGTTACTGGCGTGCTGCTCAGCCAGCAGTTCGGTCGGCGCCATCAGCGCAACCTGCTTGCCATGTGCGATAACGTTCAGTGCAGAGAGCGCAGCAACCAGTGTCTTGCCCGAGCCGACATCGCCCTGCACCAGCCGCATCATCGGGAAATCATTGGCCAGATCTTTCTCTATCTCCGCCACCACGCGCTTCTGCGCGTTGGTCGGCGAGAAGGGCAGCGCGGCCAGCAGCTGGTCACTGAGATTGTGTCGCGGAGGCATCGGTAACGCGTAATAGCGCTGAGCACCAGCGCGCACCGCCAGCATGCTGAGGTTATGCGCCAGCAGTTCTTCCAGAATTAATCTGCGTTGTGCCGGATGACGACCACTTTCCAGCTCGCTGAGCCGGAGATCGGGCGGCGGACGATGCAGTGTGCGCAGCGCATCAGGCAGGCTGATCAAGCCGCCGCTCAGTTCCTGCGGTAGCAACTCGGCAATCGGGCAGCTTTCCAGCAGCGTCAGCGCCTGGTCGGTGAGATTACGCAGCGTGGCCTGTCGAATACCTTCGGTGGTGGGATAAACCGGCGTTAAGGTCTCTTCCAGCGTCACATTGCTCTGTTCGCCCTGGATGCGGTATTCGGGATGAATAATCTCAGCGCCACGCTGACCGCGCTTAATCTCACCATAGGCAGTGACGCGACGTCCCGGCGACAGATTGTTCTTCATACCGGCATTGAAATTAAAGAAGCGCATCGTCAGTACGCCGCTACCATCGCTGATCTGGCACACCATCATCCGGCGGCGACCAAAAGTGATATCAGTGTGCAGTACTTCGCCCTCTACTGTTGCCCAGATACCGGGCAGCAGATCGTCAATGGCGTAGAGTTGGGTGCGATCTTCGTAACGTAGCGGGAGATGGAGCAGGAGATCCTGAATAGTGTGCAGGTCAATTTTGGCCAGTTTAGCTGCCTGGCTGGCACCGACGCCGGTCAGGGTACTGAGCGGGATGGCATCCAGCAGACGGCCTTTCATCTTCTTTTACCGGTCGACTGCATGGTTGCCCACCAGCTGGCATCGGCGTCGACCTCACCCTGCGCATTGATGCGCGGATAGGGTAGACCTTTCTGCTTTGCGACCCGCGCCAGTACCGGGAATCCGCCTTCGAACAGCAGCCGTTGCTGTTCATCTTCATCCAGCAGGCTGTAATCGCGGAGGTAAAGACCGGCGTTCTGCCGCTGCCGCTGGGCTTCATAGAGGATAAGCGCGCAGGCGACCGAGACATTCAGCGACTGCACCATA
The DNA here is from genome assembly GCF_058148845.1 of Pantoea sp. RCC30.1. Taxonomy (NCBI): domain Bacteria; kingdom Pseudomonadati; phylum Pseudomonadota; class Gammaproteobacteria; order Enterobacterales; family Erwiniaceae; genus Pantoea; species Pantoea sp. RCC30.1. The sequence goes on from NZ_JBXUHX010000029.1 coordinate 25,190, forward strand.
CCTACCATTGGAATCACGATCTGCCGATCAGCCAGCGCCAGGGCTTCTTCGGTGATGCCGGTTTTTTCCTGACCCATCAGAATGCAGGTTGGAAGGGTATAATCGATCTCACGGAAATCCACTGCATCGGCGGAGAGATGGGTCGCTAAAACCTGCATCTTCTGCTGCTTGAGCTGTTTTACGGCATCGCCGATGGTGGGATGGGTGACCACTTTCACCCAGCTGTTGCTTCCGGCAGACGCGGAAGCCTGAGTGCGCATCCGCTGGCTTGGCCAGACGGCATGCACTTCGTGGATGCCGACAGCGTCGGCCGTGCGGATCACCGCTGACACATTGTGCGGTTTATGCACCTGCTCCATGCAGACCGTCAGGTCGTGCTGGCGCAGTGCCAGCATCTCCTGAATCCGGGCAAATCGTTGATCGTTCATGCCTAGTTACGGTTACGGTGGACTTTGATCACATCCGGCATCACGCGAATTTTACGCATGATATTCGCCAGATGGACGCGATCACGTGCGGTCAGGCGGATAAAGGCGCTGTAGACGCGGCCATCACGCTCTTCGGTATTCAGGCTCTGAATATTGGAGCCCGCCGTGTTGATTGCTGCCGTCAGGTTAGCCAGCGCGCCCTGATGATTAAACATGTCGACTTTGATTTCCGCCACGAACTCCTGCTCGGTGACTTTATCCCACTCGACCGGCATGAATTTTTCTGGCTCTTTCTGGTAGCCACGAATATTCCGACAGGATTCATGATGCACCACCAGCCCTTTACCGGGACTGACATGGGCAACGATCGGATCACCAGGAATCGGTCGGCAGCATTTGGCAAAGGTAATCAACACGCCATCTGCGCCTTTGATCGGCAGTTTACCGCGCTTGCTGTTACTGCTGATGGCGTTGCTGTCAGCCTGCAGCAGGTTCTTCGCCACCACCACGCTCATCGCATTGCCCAGACCGATTTCCGCCAGCAGATCGTCAAGCGAGGTCAGCTTCATACGATCCAGCTCCTGCCTGATATTCTCAGGCGGGATTTCAGCCAGTTTACGGCTGCCGCCCAGCGCATGGCTGAGCAGGCGGCGACCCAGATTGACGGAGTCTTCGCGCTTGAGGTTTTTCAGCAGCTGGCGAATTTTGGCACGAGCTTTGGAGCTTACGACAAAGTTGAGCCAGGCGGCGTTAGGACGGGCGCCTGGCGCGGTGATGATCTCAATCGTCTGACCGCTGGTCAGAGTTTGCGACAGCGGATAAGGCTGGCGGTCAACGCGTGCGCCGACGCAGGCATGGCCGATATCGGTGTGAACCGCATAGGCGAAGTCTACGGGTGTCGCGCCGGTTGGCAGCTCAACAATGCGGCCTTCAGGCGTAAAGACATAGATCTCATCCGGGAAGAGATCGGACTTCACGCTTTCGATAAATTCAAATGAACTGCCCGCACTCTGCTGCAGCTCCAGCAGGCTTTGCAGCCAGCGTTGAGCGCGAATCTGTGCGGTGGTGCCACTTTCGCCCGCCTGTTTATAAGCCCAGTGCGCAGCGACCCCCATTTCCGCCATCTGATCCATATCCTCTGTGCGAATCTGCACTTCAACCGGCACGCCGTGCGGACCGATCATGGAGGTATGAAGGGATTGATAGCCGTTGGCTTTAGGGATGGCGATGTAATCTTTAACGCGGCCCGGACGCGGCTTATACAAGCTGTGCATCTGGCCCAGAACGCGATAGCAGGTATCCAGATCTTTCACGATGACGCGAAAGGCATAGATATCCATGATCGAGTGAAAACGCTGCTCTTTCAGCGTCATTTTGCGATAGATCGAGTAAAGATGCTTTTCGCGACCGCTGACGCGGCAGGGAATGCCCGCTTCCTGCAAACGGCCATCGATCTCAGAAAGAATCTTCTGGATCATCTCTTTACGATTACCGCGCGCGGCTTTCACCACCTCTTTAATCACCCGATAACGGTTCGGGTAAAGAGCCTCAAAACCAAGCTCTTCCAGCTCTGTTTTAAGATGGTGAATACCCAGTCGATGCGCCAGCGGACTGTAAATCTCTAATGTTTCCAGCGCGATGCGGCGACGTTTATCCGGGCGTAAGGCTCCCAGGGTGCGCATATTGTGGGTGCGGTCAGCCAGCTTGATGAGAATGACGCGGATATCCTGCACCATCGCCATAATCATCTTGCGGAAGTTCTCTGCCTGCGCCTCTTTCTTGTCGCGGAATTTCAGCTTATCCAGCTTTGAAACGCCTTCGACCAGCTCCGCCACGCTTTTACCGAACAGCTGTTCCATGTCCTGGTAAGTGGCTGGCGTATCTTCAATCACGTCATGCAGCAGCGCGGCCATGAGAGTTTCATGGTCGAGCTTCATTTCCGCCAGAATACAGGCCACGGCAACCGGATGGGTGATATAAGGCTCACCGCTGGAGCGTGTCTGTCCCTCGTGGGCATCACGTGCGACAAGGTAGGCTTGCTGGAGGCGCTTGATCTGCTCCTCTGGCAAGTATTTTTCAATCAGTTGATTGAGGCTTTCAAACAGATACAAGGGCGACCTGCAGGTGGCTGTTAACGACGACCTTCAGCGATAGCGGTAACGGCCTGTAACTCAGCGGCTTCCTGCTCTTGCTGTTCCTGACGATCACGCACATCTAAAATCTGATTGGTGACCAAACCTTCTTCGATTTCGCGCAGGGCGATAACGGTAGGTTTATCGTTCTCTTCCGGAACCAGCGGATCTTTACCGCCAACCTGCATCTGACGTGCACGACGTGCAGCGACCAACACCAGGTCAAAACGATTACCAACTTTTTCTACTGCGTCCTGAACGGTTACGCGTGCCATAGGTGTGCTACTCCACAGATGAAGAAATGACTGCGCATCATACTGAAACTGTATTCAGACTGCCAACAGTTTGCTGATTAAAGCATCGTGACGCGCCTTCTGACGCGCCATACGCAGACGTTCTGCGCGAATAATGGTTTTCAGATCGGACAGCGCCAGATCAAAATCATCATTCACAATTAAATAGTCATACTCGGCGTAGTGGCTCATTTCCGCTACTGCCTGAGCCATGCGACGCGTGATGACCTCTTCGCTATCCTGACCACGACCGCGTAAACGGCGATCGAGTTCTTCTTTCGAAGGCGGCAAAACAAAGATGCTGCGTGCGCCAGGCATTTTAGCGCGGATTTGCTGCGCGCCCTGCCAGTCGATGTCGAGAAACACGTCAACGCCGGTTGCCAGCACCTGCTCAATAGCATGGCGTGACGTACCGTAGTAGTTGTCGAAAACTCTGGCATGTTCGAGGAAAGCGTCTTCCGCGATCATCTTCTCAAATTCATGTTTCTCAACAAAAAAGTAATGTTCGCCATGGGTTTCACCCGGACGCATACCGCGCGTCGTGTGCGAAACAGAGACCTGCGTGTCATACAACGGCTGGGTCTTTAACAGAGCCTGAATCAGGCTGGATTTCCCTGCACCGCTGGGAGCAGAAACAATATAGAGCGTGCCTTGAGCCATGGTTTTCTTGAATTGATTAAAAGCGGAGTCGATTTCCTGCACAGTATACACACCTTCCCGTTGCCACGCAGCGTTTGCGCAGCGGCAGCCCCCAACTTTTGCGTATCTTCACGCAAATGTCTGTCGGACCGCTGTAATTAAACCCTTAATGTCAGGGCATCCCTTCCACAACCGAGCATCGCCCATGGCTGACGCTAACGCATTGATGTTGAATGCCACAAAACGTCAGGGGAAAGATGATGAAAAAATTCGGCTGTCCGCTGTTTGCGGCTGTTCTGTGGTTCGCCCTATGGCCTGCGCATAGCGCCCTTTGTCCGGTCTGGACACCCATCCGGGCGACCGAAGAGATCCGCCGTCTGCAACAGCAACTGCAACACTGGGATGACGCTTACTATCGCCAGGGGCAAAGTCCGGTGGCTGACGAGGATTATGATGCGCTGCAGCAGCGACTTGTTGATTGGCAACAGTGCTTTAGCGCTTCTCAGCCCACTTATTACCCGCAACTGCCGGGTAAGGGTGAGCACCTGCATCCGGTCGCCCATACTGGTGTAAAAAAGATGCGCGACAAGCTGGCGCTGGCTTACTGGATGCAGGGGCGACGCGATCTCTGGGTGCAGCCAAAAGTCGATGGTATCGCCGTTTCACTGGTATATCGCCATGGCAGGTTGGTCTCTTTGTTAAGTCGTGGCGATGGATTGCGCGGTGAAGAGTGGCTGGCTAAAGCTGCCTGGATCCCGGCAATTCCGCTGCATATTGAGACCCCTCTCGACGAGGTTGTGCTGCAGGGTGAGCTATTTCTGTCGATGACCGGTCATCAACAGGCCATTGATGGCGGTAAAAATGCGCGCTCACAGGTTGCTGGAGCCATGATGAGTAAGCAGTGGGTGCCCCTGCTGGATTCGCTCGATGTTTTCATCTGGGCCTGGCCAGATGGTCCCGCAACAATGACGGAACGCCTTGAGCTACTCAGCCGCTGGGGATTAGGCGTTGCGGCAAAATGGAGCCACAGCGTTAAAGATGAAGAGGAAGTTGCACGCTGGCGGGATCACTGGTTTCATGCTGCGCTGCCCTTTGTCACTGATGGTGTCGTGGTTCATCAGAGTTTTCGACCTGCGGGCAAAAACTGGCTGCCGGGAGAGGGAACCTGGGTCGTTGCCTGGAAATATCAGCCTCCTGAAGTCAGCGCTGAAGTGCTCTCCGTCGATTTTCCTGTTGGCCGTACCGGGAAAATAGCGGCAGTACTTAATCTGCAGCCGGTGCAGCTGGATGATAAGACGGTCAGGCGGGTCAATGTCGGATCGCTGCGTCGCTGGCAGGAGAGCGATATCGTGGCGGGAGATGTAATCACGCTGAGTCTGGCGGGTCAGGGGATTCCCCGGCTGGAGCGAGTGATCTGGCGCGTGGCAGAGTGGAACTATCCTCAACCTCCCGACGCGTCGCGTTACACGCCGCTGAGCTGCTACACCTTCAGCGCTGAGTGCCAGAAGCAGCTACTGGCAAAATTACGCTGGCTCAGCCAGAAAACGGTGCTGAATATCTCCGGTGTTGAGCGCGGCACCTGGCTGCGCTTACTGGAAACCGGCAGTGTGACGCATCTGTTTAGCTGGCTGACGTTAACACCGGAACAGATCGCCGCCGCAACGGGTCTCTCTCCGGAGCGGGCGGGTCAGCTCTGGCACCGTTTTAATCTCACCCGGCAGCAGCCGCTTCGTCGCTGGGTGGATGCCTTAGGCGTTTCACTGCCGCGAAAAGCCCTGAAGTCACTGCCCGATCAGCAGTGGGAGAGTTTAACACAGCGGGATGTTATGGGCTGGCAGGCTTTACCGGGCGTCGGAGCGGCGCTGGCAAAGCGCCTGTTTGCGCAGTTTCATGATGCCCGCGTGCAGGCGCTGATTGTGTTCCTGAAACAGCAGGGTATTCCTGCCTCCTCAATGCTCGGGATGGGGATAGTTGAAAATCGGCAAACCGAGGCGGAAGCGCAGAGCCAGTAAACGGGCAAAGAAGCCGAACAGCAGGGTAATGATAATCACTGCCTCATGCGCCAGCGTAGTTTTCAGCAACAGGATATACATCCAGCCAGAGGCGAAAGCGATACCGGCGTAGAGTTCCTTCTGGAACACCAGTGGAATGCGGTTACAGAACATATCACGCAGTACGCCGCCAAAGACGCCGGTAATTACCGCGCTTATCGCGGCAATAATCATGGCGTGTCCGGAATCGAGCGCAACCTGCGCACCAATAATAGAGAAGACCACCAGTCCCAGGGCATCCAGCACCAGGAACACTTTGCGCAGGTGTGTCATCAGGGGCGCCAGGAAGGTAGTGACGACCGCCGCTGCCGCCACAATCATGATGTACTCGGGATTTTTCACCCAGCCCAGTGGATAGTGACCCAGCAGGATGTCGCGTACCGAACCACCGCCAATCGCGGTCACTGAGGCAATAATAATGACACCGAACAGATCCATTTTGCGGCGACCCGCCGCCAGCGCACCTGTCATCGCTTCAGCAGTAATACCAATAATGTAGAGAACGGTCAGTAACATAGCAGACTCCAGTAAGGCGACGGCATTGGTCAGGAGACGGCGACTGAGATTTTCTGGCGATCGGCGTCCGGGATTAGCGCAGTTTATACCAGTCAGCCCCGGCGTCCGCATAGAAAGACTTTTCTGGAGAGGGCATGCCGCAGACACTTGAGGGGAAAGAATGTACAGCAGACTTGTACGTTGCAGCCCGATGTTTAACGGCTCTGGACTGTGGGAGTTAACCGACCGTGACTGCCAGATGATCGCTGGAAGCAACAGGTTATAAAGGAGAGGTTTAAGGATGAATGGTGCGGATAAAAAAATGAATCGGGAAAAGATAAAGACAGATTTAATAAAAAGAAAAGGCGTGCTGATTAACAGCACGCCAACGCATCGTTTCGGATGCTCAGAGCCCACCATACAGACTTATTTTATTATTTGTTTCTTGCAAGAACTTTAACAAATGCATTCAGGCTAAAGTGGTATTCCGGCTGGAACCATGAACGACCATAGTAGCAGTAAATCAGCATGCGAATGGAAGCCATCGCAAGGTAACCCCAAATTGCACATAATACTGAAGGTGTCAGCCAGACGGTGAATAAAGTTATGGCAAGTCCGGCTAATACCGACGAGGTTTCAGCAAAAGCGATACGGGTATATTGTTTTTCACGCTGTAATATCGCGCGGTAATGCTGGCCCTGTGGGATGATAATAAACACCACTGAGACCATCTGTAGCATTAATTCCAGCTGAGGTTGATCAAACAGGCTGTTCAGCAGGTGGCTGGCCGTAAATAACAGACCAAACATTGCGACACCTATCAACATATTACCCCAGTAGATCGTGGAGAGATCGTTGATAGAGAGCATGCAGCGGCGAATCAGCGTATTGGAGAAGCCACGATCGGCCAGAGTATCGATAGCCAGTAAAGCAATCACGGCAATCGCCAGCAGGTTCAGTTCATTCGCCTGCAGAATCTGCGCCAGCAATGAGAGCTGCAGTACGCCGATGCCAATAATTTTGATTGAAGAGAGCAGAGACCATTTTGCGTTATTAAGACTGCTTTCACGGATTGCCATAATATACTCGTTAGAGTCCATCGACTCTGTGAGAATTAAATAGTTGTGTAACGGCAAGGAGAAGTTGCTGTGACACCGTTAGTAAGTGCATTTTTTCCGGCCGAAGTCCTGAAAATCCTTTCAGGCTTGCCATGTTGTTATGGATTCAATCAAATGATGCCCGGATAAAAAATAGATATCCCTGGTAAAGTCACTGTTTCGTGTCATGGCGGAATTCCCTGCAGCTAATAAGAATTCCGCCAGATCACGAATAAATCCTGTTGTAGTTTTATATTCTCCTGCCAGCATCCTTGCGGCAATCTCAACGCATTCTTTTTCTGATAACTAAGGAACCGTTGAGCGGTCCATGACCTTCTTACTGCTTTATCATTATGGGTATTGCTGTGTGTGGAATGATTTATACATTGTTTTATTTAATTTAACACCATAAGAAAAGTCTGATTACGCGACCGCAGAAATAAATGGTTTCACTCTATGCATGATAAATATTAAATCCCCAGCAGGGCAGTAATAAACAATTGTTGATGTTTAATGTATGCGTCAGAGAGAAAATGCTTATGCGGAAGGCAAGGAGCCCTGAAATCAGCCGGGATCGCCTGCCTATCGGGGGATTTTTCCAGGAATTTTCCTGGCAGCAATGCTTAAGCAGGGTTGGTGGTAAATACGTAATCGGAGTGAGTAATCAGATAAGCGCTTTATGCTTTATCGTTGGAAGTTTTTATATTTATTTTCATTAACGACCAGCGATAAGTACAGAGAAAAAAGTGAGCTAAGTCATTGATTTATTGTGTCAGGAGCCGGTTGAGTTTCTCCAGATCGTTGCTAACCCATTCAATATCCTGCTTAAATCTCTCATCTGAAGTAAATGGCTGGCGATAAACAGTCACCATCACCTCGGCACCCTGTTCGTTCGCTATTACGCGCATCGGCACGTAGATCTCCTTTCCTGAGCCGCTATCAATCCAGTGATCCATTACGCCAAATGGATTATGTGGTGAGAACCGGATCTTCACATTGCCCTGGGGGCCTTTAGCACGCCAGCGGTTGCCATCGGGTTCTAATGCGCCTTGCGTCAGCCCGGAAGCCCACTTTGGGAAAAATTCCGGTTTCCAGATGGTTTCATAAAGATCTAACCACTGACGCGGAATTGTCAGGCTCAGAGTGCGCGAGGAGAGCATGTAACCTCCGGTGGATAAGCTAAAAAGGCATTAAAGCATGGGGCCAGGCTTGTTAAAACGTTGTTACAGCAGAAGTGTGGTGTTGACAGGGTTTCGTACAAACGTCAGACAGCGGAGGAGGCTGTCTGCCGCTGATTCAGATGAAATTGCCGCGTGCAGAAACCACATGCTCTTCACTATGGCCACTGGCGTGACGCAGAACAAAGCTATCCGACTGCGCCATCACTGCGCAACTGTGATTCGGGAAGATACGCAGAAGCGTGCCAACCTCAGGGCGGCGATCCTGATAAAGCAGAAAACCGTGCTCCTCAGATAACTTTATCACTTCATACGTGTGGCCCGCTTCGTCAGCTGCAATACCAAAGCCGCTGGCATTGGTGCCGTGTGGCCCTTTATCCGAACTCAGCATTTTCGACCCGGCATCCACAATCGCGAAATGATCGTTCACTGCAACCACGCGGGTAATGACGCTCATTGCCAGCTGATCCACGTGACTCAACCCGAGGCGGCATGCCGTAAGATCCAACAGGGCATAGTTTCCGGGCCGGATTTCATTAATGCAGGGCGCAATGTCTGCTGCCAGCGCGGTAGGCGTTGAACCTACTGAGAGTGGGCAGTCAGTAAACCCCGCAGCCTGCAGTTTTGCCTGTACTTGCTGCATCAGTGTTGTTTCCTGCCGCGCCACATCCGCAATGGCCGCGGCGTTACCGGCACCATAAGCGTGACCAGCATGCGACACTAATCCGGCAAAGCGTAATCCTTTGTCCTGCAGCGCTTGGGCAATCAGCACCGCTTCATCTGTATCAGGATTAACGCCAATCCGATGTAAGCCAACATCAACCTTAATCGCCACCGCCAGTTCGCATTCCGGTTGCTGCTGACTGGCCTCAGCAATCGCTGCCACGCCCTGCAGTCTGTCCGCAATCAGGGTGAGTCTGACCTGGTGAAGCATGGCGAGACGCAGCAATTCAGCCACGCTTTGCGGTTGTACAACCGGATAGGCCAACAACAGATCACGAACGCCACCCTGAATGAAACTGATGCCTTCGCTGGGTTTAGAGACGGTAACACCCTGTGCGCCGGACGCGATCTGACGCTGTGCAAACCAGACGCTTTTATGCGTTTTGATATGCGGACGCAGTGCGACGCCTGCCGCACTGGCTTTGCGCTGCATTTGCTGCAGGTTCTGCTCCAGGCGCTCGGCATCCACTTCAATATAGGGCGTAAGGCGATCATCAATCAGCGGACGCTGCCACTGCTGTGTATCGTTGATATCCATAAGATTGTCCGGCATTGACGAGGTAAGAGGATTCATCATTCCTTAATTATCGCTTTGATACCAGCCTGCCGGACGCCGACAGGCGTGCTGAACAGCAGAAACTGCAGAAGTATCTATAACGCCAGTGGCAGTATGAGAGCGCGGAGGTAAAGCAGATGTCGTTCAGCAGATTAAAACAACAAAGCAGGCGCGAGGCCTGCTTTATCAGTTAACTCAGACGTAGAGCGACTCTTCACCTGGTGGTCGGGTTTTGAAGCGACGATGTAGCCAAAGGTACTGTTCGGGTGCGCGGAGGATCTGATTTTCGATCACTTTGTTCATATAAGCTGCAGCAGCAGCTTCGTCCGTATGAGGATAATTTTCCAGCATGGGTTCGATGATCAAATGGTAGCCATCATTTCCTGGATTACGAATCAGCATAATCGGCACCATCGCTGGCTTCGCCAGACGCGACAGAACAAAAGTCCCGTTGGTAGTGGCGGCTTTTTCTACCGCAAACAGCGGCGCAAAGGTGCTGCCTTTAGGGCCGTAATCCTGGTCAGGCGCAAACCAGACTGATTCACCCTGTTTCAGGGCATTAACCATACCGCGTAAATCACGACGGTCGATCATCGCTTTATTAGAGCGCATCCGGCCTTTAGTCTGCACATACTCCATCACCTGGTTATTGTGTGGGCGATACATCGCCATCATTGGCTGACAGAGTCCGCTGATGCGCCCGCCCAGCTCCAGTGACATGAAATGCACGCCAATCAGCATCACACCACGCTTTTCTTTCTGCGCAGCATGCAGGTTTTCCATTCCCGACACTTTAAACAGACGTCTTACCGCACGGTCAGACCAGAACCAGGCAATACCGGTTTCAGCCAGCGCCATCCCGAGCGACGCGAAATTACCGGCGATCATATGTTCTGTTTTTTCTTCGCTGATGCCTGGAAAGCAGAGTTCGATGTTACGACGGGTAATACGCTCGCGGCGCTGCAGGAAATGGCGAGAGATTTTGCCGGCACCGGCACCGAGACGCATAAGAACAGGATAGGGGAGCTGGACCAGCAGCCAGAGCACGCCCAGGCCAAACCAGGTAAACCAATAACGCGGATGCAGCAGCGAACTGCTAAATTTTCCGGTGTTTTTCATTAACAACCTTCATGGGATAGAGGGATGCATCGCACAAAGAGCACTTCCATGAGTCTTAAGGCGGTACAGCTGTACTGATTTCGACCAACATTTTATCAAAAAGTGCCTTCAAAGAAAGGGAAACTCCGGCATCTACAGGATTGACCTGTTTCATGGAACCTGTGCTTCCGGGAAAAAAAAGGAGTTAAATATTTAAATAAGTATCAAATTCAAAACTTTAGGAAAGGTATGCCTTGAATGCAAAGTGTGAAAAATGAGCGTTCAGGAACCGTCTGGAAATGATTATTTATCTATCTTTACGTAGTGATGAGGTGAGCCATGTTAGTGAAACCCCCTTTTATGCTGATAAATGTCAAAAGCCAGTGCCTGAAGAGAGTAAGGCGCCATCACTGACCCTTGATCATTCACCGGTAGTATTAGGTTTTGCTCGATATGACGAATCTGGCAGGCGGTAAGCCGTTGCCACTTTTGTCTGCGGCGGGGTAGCTTTCGGCGCACTTTACATTTACGTATAGCTGGTGGAAGTTTAGGTAGTGCGGATGGTTTTATTGCTGTCCCTCCGCAAGCATTAACGGTTCTATTCTCGATTAACTTTGGTTATCTCCCCGTTGTCATTCAATTTATAGCGCCCTTCATATGTGATAAATATCTCTGTTTCATAGTTAAATCTTTTTATAGTAAGTACGGGCTCTTTATCGATGCAGTTCAATTTTGTTTGCATATCATCGAAACATAGCCTGTCGTACTTATCTTCTTTATATCCATCACCAAAATTCCAGAAAGTAATATTATAGCCACCATAGATAGCGGGTTTGGGAATGTCATAGTGAATTTTGACTCTGTGTTTATTGATCAACCACCAGTCTATTTTACCTTTATCTGTAATTGGAAAGTTTTTTACTAAAACAAAACTGTAGTTGCCGTCCTCATGGACTGCAATAATTTCTACCGGACCAGAGGTCAACCAGAAAAGGTAGCCCATTAGCGTAACGACAGCGACAACAAAAATCAGCAGGTTTTTGTTTATTTTAGCTTTCATTTTGGCATCCGGTGATTTCTACAGTGGCTTCCATATTGGACATGAATGGTTTGAATCCAAACTCATTGTATCGCTGGAGCACAAACCAGATGCGGAAAAAATGGAACTGACCGAATTTTGTTTTCAGAATATCATTACTATCCAGACCAAAGTGATCCTGTACCTTGTAATGCACCACTGCCCGGTAACGAGCATTATCGATGTGCAGTGATTTTAAAGTGATATTCGTTGCCCAGGTATCATGAACGCTGATACCCATACCATTGAAATTATTGTTGAATCTATCGAATTTAGGCAATTTACCGCCCGATATTGCTTTGCGTAACTCGTCTTTCATTTCTATTGGATAGGTGTTTTTTTCCCAATTAATATAATTTTTAATTGCCTCTTTTATTCGTAGCAATGAACTATTTTCACTTTTGTCATTTAGAATCTGCTCTTTCAGTGCCTGATCCAGCGACATATCACTGAAGGAAGCTCCGTTGTTGTTCTGCATATGGGTGATCATTTTTTTGATCAGGCAGCGGAACGGTCCGTGAAGAGAAAATTTATGGGATAACCAGCGGAATTCATCAAACAACATTGCGGCGCACTGCTGGCGGGTAATCTTTTCACCCTGGCCGCGCAGATTACAGCAGAACATGGACTGAGGGCGATTCATTGAGGAACGCCGGATAAGCGTCCAGGGATCAACCTGGTCAGAAATATAATCCAGCCGGTACTGGGATTTTAACTGTGCTTCGGTTAAGTCGCCGTAGCGCATATCTTTAGCGACGTAGTCATCCATCCAGTTTTGGGTTTTGAATATGGCGCAGGGAAACGGTAGTGCGGTCATCGTGAAACTTTCCTTGTGTAATAGTCCATTAAGGTAATCAAAGGGATAATACGCCGGCAGGGGAAAATGTAAACATTGTCTGCCTGAATTCTGATTCCTGCTCGTTTTTTGCCAGTACTATTATAGAGGGTGTTTTCCTGAACATAGGGATTAAGTGGTGCTGCCGTTTGCGGGTATGAAGTACCTATTTATTGTTTACGGAAAATTTGTGTCGTTCTCTGAGTCAATCTGAAATACCGATAGCTGAATCGCCATGGCATTAAATGTCACGTTAAATGACTGTGAGGTATCTGTTCAACCCGTGGCAATTCAAAGTCATGGATAGTGAAGCTGGAAACGTCTGGCATTTCTGCCCGGGCTTTTGCCAGCGCTATCGGCAGAGTGATTTCCTGAACAGGGGGATGATGCGGTTTTGCATCTTTCTGGCTGGCAGTACCCAAGCGCTATTACACGAGAAAATATATAACTCGCGTAACCACTCCACTGCTGGCGCAGGTAACGGTATATCAATGGGATCACCGTTGTTGCTTCGCTCCTCTGGTAAGCTCCAGATAGCAGCGTCAAGATCGAACTCTTCCCACCTTGCTGCGCATAGCTCCATTTTTCGCACACACAGAGCCAGAAATAATTTAAACGTAATTTCATTCTGACGACTGAACCCTTTAGCCGTGCGCATTGCCTGAAATAAACGGATTAACTCACCCCGGGTTAGACAGCGGTCACGGCTCACTTTCTCCCCACCTGTGTCGGACACTTCAAAAGCCGAACATAGGTTAATTTCTAATGCGTGGCGATTGATCCCGTAATCGAATATGCGGCGCGTCCAGCGAAGAACGTCAGTCGCTATTGTTGACGCTCCACGGTCAACACTAGCTTTTAGCATGTCATCAATATGGCGCGGCTTCACATCTTCAACCTTAATATTGCCGATATGCGGGTTTATATCTTTATCGATACGGCGGCGCAAAATATCAGGGTGTTTCCAGCGCGGCAGGATCTGGCGCTCAAAGTATTCAGCGGCAAGCTCTGAAACATGCATCGCGTTCTTTTCAGCTTCCCTTTTCGCCAGTGCTTCGGCTTTTCGCTCTTGCTTCTCTCCGGCAACGTCATAACCCAATGAAACTCGCGCTGATAATTCGCTGGCTGTTTGTCTGGCTTTTGACAGGGATATCTCAGAATAAGAGCCGATGAGCATGGCGTGGGACTTCCCAGCGAACTTATAGCGAAAACGCCAGCTTGGTGATCTGTCTGCTTGCCTGTGCCGCAGATAAAGACCATTGCCATCTGACCGGCCTTCAAATCTTTCTCCGGTCTTTATCCACGCTCGGATCTGCATGCCTGTGAGTTTTGCCATAGGGGCACTTTAATATTGAATAGTGCTTTGTACCCAAAGTGGATCGTGAAAAATGCCGTGGGTACAAGGTATTTGCACGATGTTAGTCAATCATATGTGATGACATGAAAATAAAAAAAGCCCGCAATTAGCGGGCTGGGTTGGTTTTCTGCGATTTTATGCGACAGTATGAAATATTATTCGATATTCTGAATCTGCTCGCGCATCTGCTCAATCAGCACCTTCAGTTCAATGGCTGACGTGGTGATTTCGGCGTTGATCGACTTCGATGCCAGCGTGTTCGACTCACGATTGAACTCCTGCATCATAAAGTCGAGACGGCGGCCCACGGCCTCTTTCTTTTTCAGGATGTTGTAAGTCTCTTTAACGTGCGCATCCAGACGATCCAGCTCTTCAGAAACATCAACCCGCTGCGCCATCATCACCAGTTCCTGCTCAAGGCGATTGTTTTCCAGCTGGACTTCAGCATCTTCCAGTTTGGCGACCAGCCGCTCACGCTGCCATTTGATTACTTCTGGCATCTGCGCACGCACTTTGCTGACTTCCTGCGAGACGCCTTCCAGACGCTGCTCAATCATTGCTTTCAGGGCGGTACCTTCGCTTTCGCGTGCCGCGATAAAGTCATCAAGCGCCCCATCCAGTGCCTGCAACAACTGGGTGTTAATGGCATCCAGATCCTGTTCCTGCGCAGACATTACACCCGGCCAGCGCAGAATATCCAGCGGATTAATCGCGCCTTCGTCGCTCTGCATTTTTACCCAGTTGGCAGCCTGCACCAGCTGTTTCGCCAGCGTTTCGTTGAGCATCAGTTCGCCCTGCGCGCTGGGATCGGCATCATAACGAAGGTTGCACTCAATTTTACCGCGCGTCAGACGCTGGCGAATGCGCTCGCGGATAACCGGCTCCAGCCCACGAAACTGTTCCGGCAGGCGGATGTAGGTTTCCAGATAACGCTGGTTCACGGAACGCAGCTCCCAGGCGGCGCTGCCCCATTCGCCTTTGGCTTCGCTGCGGGCATAAGCGGTCATACTGCGGATCATAAGCGGTACTCATTTGCGGAAAGATGGGTGAAGTATAGCGAGGCGAGCCACGGCATAACAGGCATAAGCGTCGCACAGGAAAATAACGAACCATTTCCGCTTTCAGCGACAGCCACTTATGATGACCATTGACCCTTTGTAAGGATGACTGATCTATGTCTCGCGTTATTGCCCTTCCTGTTGTGATGGCTCTGCTGCTGGCTGGTTGCCAGTCACGCCACTCGCCGCCCACTAAACCGCAACCCATCTGTGCGGGTGGCGACATGATGATGCAGACCACGTTGTGGTTTGGACTGAGCAAGCCTGATGGCGGCAGGGTGAGTTCACTCGACTGGATGAACTTCGTGGATAATGAGGTCACGCCACGGTTTAAAGCGGGGCTGTCGGTCTATGATGCCAAAGGGCAATGGCTGGGCGAGAACGGTCAGCTGGCACGGGAGAACAGTAAGGCGTTGATGCTGATCCACGGGATCGATCCCGCCACCAACGGTGATATAGAGGCGTTACGCAGCCTCTATAAAAAACGGTTTGGTCAGGAGTCGGTTATGCGGGTGGATGCTCCCGTCTGCGTCGGATTCTAAGGCGAAAGTGGGCGGCAGCGCTGCCGCCCGCAGAAGAATCAGATAAACAGACCGGCAAAGGCTGCAGAGAGCAGGCTGACCAGCGTCGAGCCATAGACCAGCTTCCAGCCAAACCGGGAAACCACATTTCCCTGTTTCTCGTTCAGGCCTTTTATTGCACCCGCCACAATGCCAATAGAGGCAAAGTTAGCGAAGGAGACCAGGAATACCGACAGAATACCCAGCCCCCGCGCACTCATGCCCGCCGCGACTTTCTGTAGCTCAATCATCGCCACAAACTCATTCGCCACCAGCTTGGTCGCCATAATGCTGGCCGCCTGCAGGGCATCGGCTTTGGGAATGCCAATCAGCCAGGCCAGAGGATAGAACAGATAGCCGAGCAACTGCTGGAAGCTGTAGCCGAACACCGCCGCAAAGAGCGCGTTGACCGCAGCAATCAGGGCAATAAAGCCAATCAGCATCGCCAGAATGATCATCGCAACTTTGAAGCCTGCCAGGATGTACTCGCCCAGCATCTCAAAGAAGCTCTGCTCTTCATGCAGCTTTTCCAGCGCGATAGGTTGCTCATCCTGGTTTTTCATCGGGTTGATGATCGACAGAATAATAAAAGTACTGAACATGTTAAGCAGCAGTGCCGCAACCACATACTTCGGTTCAATCATCGACATATAAGCACCGACAATCGACAGCGAAACAGTGGACATCGCGGTCGCCGCCATGGTGTAGAGCCGGCGAGGCGGGATATCGCCCAGAATCCCTTTATAGGCGATAAAGTTTTCCGACTGACCGAGAATCAGCGTGCTGACGGCGTTAAACGACTCCAGCTTGCCCATGCCGTTAATTTTCGACAGCAGTGTCCCGAAAATACGGATCAGCAGTGGCAGGATGCGCCAGTGCTGCAGTATGCCGATTAGCGCTGAAATAAAGACAATCGGGCAGAGCACGCCAAGGAAGATAAATGCCAGCCCCTGCTTGCTCATTCCGCCAAACACGAACTCCGTGCCCTGCGCAGCAAAGCCCAGCAGTGTCTCAAAGAAACCGGCGAACGAACCGACCAGCGCGAGACCTCCGGCGGAGTGAAGGAAGAACCAGCCCAGCGCGGCTTCCACCACAATCAGTTGAACTATAAAGCGCAGGCGAATCTGTTTACGGTCATGACTGACCAGCAGCGCAAGGGCGAAAATCACCACCAGCGCCAGCAGGAAATGAAGAATGGCGGCCATATGTCTTTTTTATCAGAGAGAAAGGAAAGCGCATTTAGCCACAGCTGGCCGGGAATTTCATCTGATGCCTGCGCCAGGCCGGCGTAAGAGACAGCGGGCAAGGAAGTCCGTATAATGCGCAGCCAATCATTAGCAAGCCGGAGAATACCCATGCGTCCAGCAGGCCGTAGCGCACAACAGGTGCGTCCAGTCACATTGACCCGCAATTACACCAAACACGCAGAGGGTTCCGTTCTGGTGGAATTCGGCGAAACGAAAGTGCTTTGCACTGCCTCCGTAGACGAAGGGGTTCCGCGGTTCCTTAAAGGCCAGGGCCAGGGTTGGGTCACGGCCGAATATGGCATGCTGCCGCGTTCGACCCACAGCCGTATGGCGCGTGAAGCTGCAAAAGGCAAGCAGGGCGGCCGTACGCTGGAGATTCAGCGTCTAATCGCCCGTTCACTGCGCGCCGCAGTTGATCTTAAAGCTCTGGGTGAATTTACCATCACGCTGGACTGTGACGTGATCCAGGCCGATGGGGGCACCCGCACTGCATCAATCACTGGTGCCTGTGTGGCACTGGCTGATGCGCTGAACAAACTGGTAGCCAGCGGCAAGCTGAAAGCAAACCCGATGAAGGGCATGGTCGCAGCGATTTCGGTGGGTATCGTCAAGGGCGAAGCGCTGTGCGATCTGGAGTATGTTGAAGACTCAGCGGCAGAAACCGACATGAACGTCGTGATGCTGGAAGATGGCCGCATGATCGAGGTGCAGGGCACTGCCGAGGGCGAACCGTTCAGCCATGAAGAGTTGCTGACGCTACTAGCGCTGGCACGCGGCGGAATTGAGGAATTAATTCAGGCGCAGAAAGCGGCGCTGGAAAATTGATGTAACAGGCGACCTCAGAGTCGCCTTTTCTTTATTTGAGGAGTGAGAAATGAAAGCCTGGCAGCGTCAGTTTATTGAATTCGCCCTGAACAAACAGGTGCTGAAGTTCGGTGAGTTCACTTTGAAGTCCGGGCGTAAAAGCCCCTATTTCTTTAATGCCGGTCTGTTTAACAGCGGACGGGATTTAGCGCTGCTGGGACGCTTCTACGCGCAGGCGCTGGTGGATGGCGCTGTCGATTTCGATCTGCTGTTCGGCCCGGCCTATAAAGGCATTCCGATTGCCACCACTACAGCGGTGGCGCTGGCGGATCATCATGACTGCGATGTGCCTTACTGCTTCAACCGTAAAGAAGCCAAAGATCACGGTGAAGGCGGCCTGCTGGTGGGCAGCCCATTGCAGGGCAAAGTGATGCTGGTGGACGATGTGATCACCGCCGGTACTGCGATTCGTGAGTCGATGGATATTATCGGCGCGCATAACGCTACCCTGGCAGGCGTGCTGGTTTCGCTTGATCGTCAGGAGCGTGGACGTGGAGACATGTCGGCGATTCAGGAAGTGGAACGTGATTACGGCTGTAAAGTAACCGCGATTATCACCCTGGCAGACCTGATTGCCTGGCTGGAAGAGAAGCCAGAGATGGCCGATCATCTGGCACAGGTCCGTGCTTATCAGAAAGCGTACGGGATTTAACAGAGGCGGGCGCAATGCCCGCCTTCTTTGACCCTTTACGCCAGTTGGGCGGCAATAAGCGGCCAGCGAGCCTCAAAGTCCGCAGTAGGACTGAAACGAAACTCTGAACGGACATACCTCGACAGTAAGCCTTCACAAAACGCCAGCAGCTGACTTGCCAGTAACGCCTCATCAGCCTGAAAGGCTTCGCCCTCACGCATTTTCCGTTCACGCATCACCTGTCGCAGTTGCACTTCAATCCGCTCAAACAGCTGATTGATACGTCCCTGCAGTCGGTCCTGCTCAAACATCAGAGCATGGCCGGTCAGAATGCGCGTCAGTCCCGGATTACGCTCACCAAATCCCAGAATCAATTGCACGATCAGACGCAGACGCGTCATGGTCTCTTTTTCATCCTTGAGGATCAGATTGATGCGGGTAATCAGACTGTCTTCGATAAACTCAATCAGGCTATCGAACATCCGTGTCTTACTGGGGAAGTGACGATACAGCGCCGCTTCGGAAACGCCCACCGTGGCTGCCAGTTTGGCTGTGGTAATACGCTGACTGCCATCACCCGACTCCAGCATCTGCGCCAGAGCCTGCAAAATCTCTTCGCGACGATTCCGCTTCGCGACTTTTTTTTCTGCCATGACCTTAAAGACCCCTGAAATTCACCTAAAAACAGGCAACACCTACGCATCTGCCACAGGAACGCGCGCGTCCTGCGACGATGAGGAAAAATAACGGGCGTAAGTGAAAGTCGGTAATGCGGGTTACTGGCGACCGGAGTGGCCGAAGCCGCCTTCGCCGCGCAGGCTGGCGTCGAAATCTTCGACCAGGTTAAATTCCGCCTGCACTACGGGTACAAACACCAGTTGTGCCATGCGATCGCCGGGCTGCAGCGAGAAGCTTTCCTGACCGCGATTCCAGACCGATACCATCAGCTGTCCCTGATAGTCAGAGTCAATCAGACCCACCAGGTTGCCCAGCACGATGCCATGTTTGTGGCCAAGGCCTGAGCGCGGCAGGATCACTGCGGCCAGATCGGGGTCAGCGATATGAATCGCCAGGCCAGTCGGAACCAGCGTTGTGGTGCCTGGTGCGATGTCGAGAACATCATCAATGCAGGCGCGTAAATCTAACCCAGCGGAACCTGAAGTCGCGTAGGTCGGCAATGGGAACTCTTTGCCGACGCGCGGATCCAGGATTTTAACGTCTATTTTTTTCATCATAACGGCTGACAATCTCGTCTATTAATTGTTGGCCAAGGAGAGACTTATCGCTGAGCGGTAAGCGTTTTTCTCCATCCTGCCAAAAAAGGTGAAGAGCATTGGTGTCGCTATTAAACCCCTGTCCGGCTTTAGCGACGTCGTTAGCGCAGATCAGATCCAGATTCTTGCGCATCCGTTTTTGCCGGGCGTATTCTTCCACATTCTGTGTTTCAGCAGCAAATCCAACGACGAATGGCCGGTTTTTCTGAAGTGCGGCGACGCCGGCAACAATATCGGGATTCTTTACCAGGTTCAGCGTGACGTTATCATCGCCACCCTGTTTCTTGATTTTATCGGCCGCAATATCGGCTGCCCGGTAGTCTGCCACGGCTGCGCTTGCAATGAAAATATGTTGTTTATCTATCTCACTCATCACAGCAGCCTGCATCTCCAGCGCGCTGTTAACATCAACGCGTCGCACACCGGCAGGTGCAGCCAGGGTGACCGGGCCGCTGACCAGCGTCACCTGCGCGCCGCGCCTGGCAGCCGCAGCCGCAATCGCAAAGCCCATTTTTCCGGAGCTGTGATTCGTGATGTAGCGCACCGGATCCAGTGCCTCTCGGGTCGGGCCGGCGGTAATCATAATGTTGAGATGTTGCAGATCGTTGACGGGCGCGGCCCACTGCACCGCATGGTCAACAATCGCCAGCGGGTCAAGCATCCGACCCGGCCCGACGTCACCACAGGCCTGGCTGCCGCTGTCCGGTCCCCAAATCAGCACGCCTCGCTCGTGAAGCGTCTGAAGGTTTTTCTGGGTCACCGCCGCGCGATACATCTGCTGATTCATGGCGGGCACCACCGCGACGGGTGAAGCCGTCGCTAACACAGCGGTCGTCACCAAATCGTTTGCCATACCGGCGGTAACACGAGCAATCAGGTCGGCAGTGGCTGGTGCCAGCACAATCAGATCGGCCCATTTTGCCAGTTCAATATGACCCATCGCCGCTTCCGCAGCTGGATCAAGCAGATCGTCAAATACCGGATAGCCGGAGACGGCCTGCAGGCTGAGCGGAGTAATAAACGCTTTAGCGCCCTCTGTCATCATTACGCGCACATCAGCGCCACGATCGCGCAGGCGGCGCACCAGCTCAGGTGCTTTGTAAGCAGCGATACCACCGCTCACGCCAAGAAGAATTTTTTTGCCGGCTAATCCCATCATGATGTTGGCCTCACTAAGCTCTCTGCCGCTCGCGGCGGCGAATGCACGGACTTTATCACAAAAGCGCGAATGCGCCTTTTCAGCGACTGCCTTTGCGATCCGTCTCGTAGATTGCCGCTCCACTGATAGCCGCTCTCTCCAGGATGAGCCATTCTGAGGCGCATCTCAGGGAGAGCGAACATGAAAATTAAGGGACCACGTGAAAAACTTCAGAAGCTGGGCGCCCATTCGCTCAGCGATACCGAACTGCTGGCCATTTTTTTGCGTACCGGATCGCCGGGGCAGAACGTTCTTGAACTGGCCGGACAGATGCTGGACGGTTTTGGCTCGCTTTATCAGCTCATGACGTCAGAAAAAGCGGCATTCGTTGAAATCAAAGGGGTCGGTGATGCCAAGCTGGCACAACTTCACGCGATTGCCGAACTGGCGAAGCGCTTTTTCGCCAGTAAGCTGGCCCGCGAAAGCGCAATGGAAAATCCACAAATCACGCGCCAGTATCTGCAAAGTCTGTTAGCCCATCAGGAGCGTGAAATCTTTATGGTCCTGTTTCTGGATAACCAGCATCGGGTGCTGCGGGCGCAAAATATGTTCTCGGGTTCCATTAACAGCGTGGAGGTTCATCCCCGCGAGATCGTCCGCGAAGCGCTGAAGCTCAACGCAGCCGCCCTGATACTGGCGCATAATCACCCGTCGGGCATGGCCGAACCGAGCCGGGCAGACCGTGAAGTGACCCATAAAGTCAGCGAAGCCTGCCAGTTGCTCGACATCCGCTTGCTCGATCATCTGGTGATTGGTCATGGTGAATATGTCTCGTTTGCGGAGCGGGGATGGCTCTGATACGGGGAAATTTCACTCCATGTGGCGTCTTTTTGCCCGATCATTCGGGATCTTTATCTGTTCGGGACTTGAGCACTTGGGCTGAGCGGCGTATACTACGCCACCTTTGAGAATCTCGGGTTTGGCGGTTAGGCCAGTCTAGCGGGTTCCATGGAATTCGCCTGGCGGGCTGCAAGCCTGACGAGGCGGCCCAAACCTAATTTTTAAAGCTCGAGCTGATTTGATTTTTGGAGATATTGACATGTCACGAGTCTGCCAGGTAACTGGAAAGCGTCCGGTGACGGGTAACAACCGTTCCCACGCAATGAACGCGACGAAACGCCGTTTCCTTCCGAACCTGCACTCACACCGTTTTTGGGTTGAGAGCGAGAAGCGCTTCGTTACTCTGCGTGTATCTGTTAAAGGTATGCGTATTATTGATAAAAAGGGCATTGATACGGTGTTAGCCGATATGCGTGCCCGTGGTGAGAAGTACTAAGGTACTAAGGAACTGAATCATGGCTAAAGGTATTCGTGAGAAGATCAAGCTGGTTTCCTCTGCTGGTACAGGTCACTTCTATACCACCACGAAGAACAAACGTACTAAACCAGAGAAGCTGGAACTGAAAAAGTTCGATCCGGTTGTGCGTCAGCATGTGCTCTACAAAGAAGCTAAAATTAAGTAATTTTAGTGTTCTGCTAAAAACCCGGCTCCGGCCGGGTTTTTTGTTTGTGTAAAACGCTGAGGAGAGGGTATGCCAGAGTTGCCAGAGGTTGAAACCAGCCGCCGCGGTATCGAACCGCATTTGGTTGGTGAAACCATCCTTCACGCCGTGGTGCGTAATTCACGTCTGCGCTGGCCTGTTTCGCAGGAGATCCTGGCGCTGAGCGATCAACCGGTTCTCAGCGTGCAGCGCCGGGCGAAATATCTGCTGCTGGAGCTGCCGCATGGCTGGATTATTATCCACCTTGGCATGTCGGGCAGCCTGCGCGTGCTGTCAGAGGAGCTGCCAGCGGCGAAGCATGACCATGTTGATTTAGTGATGAGCAACGGTAAAGTGCTGCGCTACACCGATCCGCGCCGCTTTGGAGCCTGGCTCTGGAGCAGCGATTTGGCAGGGAGCAGCGTACTGGCACATCTCGGGCCGGAGCCGCTCAGCGAGGCGTTTGACGGGGCTTACCTGTTCGATAAGTCACGTGGCAAGCGGACGCTGATCAAGCAGTGGCTGATGGATAATAAAGTTGTGGTGGGCGTGGGAAACATTTACGCCAGCGAGTCTCTGTTTACCGCCGGGATCATTCCCGATCGTGCTGCCGGAAGCCTGTCGCAGGCCGAAGCAGAGCTACTGGTCAATACCATCAAAGCGGTGCTGTTACGCTCGATTGAGCAGGGCGGGACCACGCTGCGTGACTTCCTACAGACCGACGGCAAGCCGGGCTATTTTGCACAGCAGTTGCAGGTTTATGGCCGGGCAGGTGAACCCTGCCGTGCATGCGGTACGCCGATTGTCAGCGGCAGGCATGGGCAGCGCAGCACCTACTGGTGCCCGAACTGCCAGCATTAAGCCAGTTTAGCCAGCAGTGCCTGATGTACCGGCGCGGGCAGGAAGGCGCTGACATCGCCGCCGTGACGCGCCACCTCTTTGACCAGTGAAGAAGAGATAAAAGAAAAACCTTCAGACGGCATCAGGAAGACACTTTCCAGCGTCGGCAGCAGATGACGATTCATCTGCGCCAGCTGCATTTCAAATTCAAAATCTGACACTGCACGTAAGCCACGGACAAGTACATTCGCCTGCTGATCACGGGCGAAATTTGCCATCAGGTCGCTGAAGCCGACGACCTTAACGTTGGGCAGATGGGCTATGACTTCATCAGCCAGCGCCACGCGCTCATCCAGGCTGAACATCGGTTTTTTACTGGGGCTGGCGGCAACGGCCAGAATGACCTGATCAAACATCTGTGCTGCACGCGTCACGATGTCGACATGGCCAAGCGTCACAGGATCAAACGTACCGGGATAGATGGCTTTCGTGGTCATACTCGCCCTTTTGCCGAAGCATGATTCAGCGCCCAGAGGGCTGAATATTTATTGAAGGTATATTGCGCGTTGACTACCGCCAGAATCCAGCCCTGCCTGCCGTCGAGAAAACCGGCACGCAGCAGCAGCGTTTTCACAAACGCGCCCAGCGTATGGCTGAACACAGAAAACAGGCTGCAACGCTTACCGCACTGATGGCGTTCCTTAGCCCAGGCTTCAGCATAGGCCAGTTGCTTACGCTGAAAGGCGACTAAATCGCGGCAGGTCAGATGTTCCAGATCGCCAGGCAACGCCACCACAGGCGCGCCGTCACTCTGCAGTGATTCATGCACCAGATTGTCATTGTAGCGGAAGGTGCGGGGATAGAGGCGCATTACGCGGTCGGGATACCAGCCACTGTGGCGCATAAAGCGGCCGAGAAACAGATTACTGCGGCCCAGACTATAAACCGTGCGGCTGGGGGGGGCGGCCAGCACCTGCTCAATCGCGGCACGCAGTTCGGGTGAAACACGCTCATCCGCATCGATCATCAGAATCATGTCGCCAGTGGCATAGTCCTGCGCGCGCTGGCGCTGAATGCCATAGCCCTGCCAGTCATCGTTGCGGTAGACCTGCGCCCCGGCCTGCGTGGCGATTTCGACACTGTCGTCACTGCTGCCAGAGTCCAGAACGATAATTTCATCGGCCCAGCTGACCGAAGCAAGGCAATCAGGCAGCAGTTCCGCTTCATTTTTGGCGATCATCACCACGGAAAGACGTTGGCGTACTGACATTAGTGGGTCCGGGGTGGCAGATGCGGTTCGAGTAACTGTAGCAGACGCTGGAGCGCACCCTGGTTCTGGTGCAACACGTCTACCGCATGGCGTCCGTAATAACGGCGGTAATCATCATCCTGCAACAGGTTGGTGACCTCTTTTTCCAGCGAAATCACGTCCGTGACGGTGATCAGTCCCTGACCCTCCTGCAACTTGCTGCAGATATCTTTGAAGTTCCAGATATGAGGTCCCATCAGCACCGGAAGAGCATGGGCGGCAGGTTCGAGCGGGTTGTGCCCACCCCGTTCAACCAGGCTGCCGCCGACAAACGCCAGATCGGCAATGCCGTAAAGCAGCATCAGTTCACCCATCGAATCACCGATGACCACCTGCGTTGAGCCAGAAGGGATCTCGCCGCTGCTGCGCAGGATAAAACTAAAGCCACGTGCCTGCGTCAGTTCTCGTGCATCGTTGAAGCGCTCGGGATGGCGGGGAACCAGAATCAGCAGCAGATCCGGAAAGGTCTGCAGCAGGCGACGATGGGCATCCAGCACAATAGCCTCTTCCCCTTCATGCGTACTGGTGGCGATCCACACCGGACGGCGAGGCGCCCACTGACGACGCAGCGTCACCGCTCTGGCGGCCAGTTCTGGCGTCACGGAAATATCAAATTTCAGGCTGCCGGTAATCGTCAGTTGTGAACGTTTCAGGCCCAGGCTCAGGAAGCGGTCGCCATCTTCTGCGTTCTGCGCCGCGATCAGCGTGATGCTTTGCAACAGC